>CAMLKS010000338.1 GCA_946480675.1 uncultured Bacteroidota bacterium | reverse complement strand
CGATGATAGGATAAAGGAATATGGGCAAATTACTAAAGTATTCAGGTTCCAGTCCTTGTATGGAATGTTCCATCCCCATACTCATTACGTCTAGTCCGTAAAAAAGAAAACCAAGGCCTAATAAACAATCAAGCCAGTGATATGCGCGGCTTTTTTCGGGGAACATAACACGCATAATACCGGCTACGGCAATAAAAGGCAAAGCAAAAGCTTCGATCTCCAGGCTGAAACCTACTGATGCAATAATCCAGGTATTAAGTGTAGAGCCGACATTAGTACCAAGTGTCACAGCCAAAGCATTGGCCATAGGAATTGTTCCGGCCCCTACAAGGCCCAGTACGATCAGGTTGACTATGGAACTACTTTGTACTAAACCTGTAACAAGAGCACCCCCAATTATGGCTGTAACCGGCCGCACTGTCTGCTTTCTCAAAAACAATTTAGCTTCCCGTCCCGTCAAAGCACGAAGTGCCTGGCCAAGAAACTGCATGCCAATAATAAATATTGCCACACCAGCCAGCAACTTCCATATATCATAAAACATTTGTCGCCAAATAAAGATGTAAATGAAAATTTCTGGAAAGAGGAACAGCCTGACTATACCTGCTTCCTATCAGAATTTAAATGTAAGCCAATAATTAATACCTTAAAATAGATACCCCCACGGATATAAAGAGAAGTAATGAATCTGATGCAGCTGTCCGCAACAACGCTATTTTAAGTAGCATTACTAATACGCGGCAGACCTACTTACCTTTTTTGCGTTCCTGTTTTCTAAAGTAGCCCCTTAGCAAGAAATTGTGCTTTAACGCTTCCATATCTTCATTAAAGGCCTTGGTGCCTTGTTCAATATTTTCCAAGCTATTCTGCAGGCGCTTTGTGGCTAACGAATCTTTTAGCAGTAGGCGCACGGCCCCTTGCCCACTATCCAAATCGGCACTCACAGCCGAAACTATAGTTTCCAGCTCGGCTATGAGCGCATCTGAGCGGGCGGCAGCACTGTTGATATGACTAATTGCCTGTGCAACCTCCGTTGCTGCCTGGCGGTCTTTCAGCAAAACCCCTAAAGTGCCTTCCCCTTTTTGTGTTTCGTCAATCATCTGCTTTATGCCGGTAGCTGCCACCTTTATGTCTATAGAAGCATCGTGGAAGTTGTGAAGAATACGACGCAGATCATCAGCAATGATTGTATCAGCAAGCAGTTCACGTACCAGCGAACTGTTATTGAGCCTTTCTGAGGTTTCTCTAAGATTTACAGAGATAGCTGCTGCATTATCTCCTGTAGTACCCAAACTGCTAAGCATAGCGTCAATGCCCATTCCTGCACTGGTGCGCAATATACCGCCATCTGGCATAGCTGGGGCATTTGTAGCACCAGCCGATATATTAATCACCTTGTTCCCCATCAACCCTTCTGTACCAATCGAAGCCATGGCATCGCTATGGATATAAGGGCTCGTTTTTTGATCAATCAGCATGGTTACTTCAATAGTAGTGTCATTGACGATCTCAATATCTTTTACTGTGCCGCACTGAATACCGGAAAAACGTACATTATTACCGGGCATCAATCCTTCTACGTTACGAAACCTGGCTTTCAGTACAAAATTTGAACCGAAAAAGTGCTGGTTCTTGCCAATCAGGTAGAGCGAAACTACCAATATGAATAGTCCTGCTACAATAAAGATTCCAAGCTTTATATTATTTATCGAGTTCTTTTTCATGATTCACTCAAAAAATTGTTGAACATATGGATCATCTGAGCCTATAAAAGACGCATAATTACCCTCTTTATAATTCTTTCCGTTTTGCAACAGGATAATTTTATCAGCGGTAGCCTTTACACATTTCATATCATGAGAAATAATGATGGCGGCTGTATTATACTTCTGCCTGATATCCATGATAAGCGTGATAATTTCTTTCCCTGTTACGGGGTCCAGTCCTGCCGTTGGCTCATCATAAAGGATAATATCAGGTTTCAATATCATTGTACGGGCAAGGGCTATTCTTTTCATCATACCACCAGACAGCTCTGAAGGCATCATGTCTATTGTATGCGATAGCCCCACATTATCCAGTACTTCTTCAATCCTTTGCCTGGCATCTTCTTCATTCAGGTCTATTGAATGACGACGCATTGGAAACTCCAGGTTTTCACGCACAGTCATCGAATCATAAAGCGCATTGCTCTGAAACAGGAAACCAATGCGAATGCGCATTTCGTCCAACGCTTGATGATCGAGCGACAGAAAACCAATGATACACTTAATCAATACAGACTTGCCTGAGCCTGAACGACCTAATACAACAAGGTTTTCTTTTTTGCATAAATCAAGGTCGAACCCATCCAACACTTTGTTTTCGCCAAAATATTTTTTCAAGCCACGTATGGATATCACATTTTCATTTGGATATGTAAGTTGCTGTTCCATTAGTTGAATCCCAAAATGTCTGTTACCTGAACCACGATCAGGTCAATAATAAATATGATAACAGATGAGAGTACCACCGCTGAATTAGCAGACCTACCTACTCCTTCAGTTCCTTTTTTGGAATGATACCCTTTGTAACAACCCACCATGCCTACTGCAAAGCCAAATAGAAAAGTTTTAATAATTGCCGGCAATACATCGCTAAACTGCAACGTATTATATACCTGCGTTATGTAAAGATTCCAGCTAGTAACGGCCTTAATGTTAACTCCCAGGTACCCGCCATATAAAGAGATGGCATCTGAAAGCACAACCAGAACCGGCAACATCAAAGTAGTAGCGGCTACGCGGGTTACAACCAGGTATTTATAAGGATTGGTGCCCGAAACCTCCATGGCATCAATCTGCTCTGTCACTTTCATAGAACCAAGTTCAGCACCAATACCCGAACCTACTTTACCCGCAAAAATAAGTGCCGTGATTACCGGCCCTATTTCGCGTACTACAGATAGGCTTACAATATCAGGAAGCTTAGCTTCCACCCCGTACTCAAGCATGGAAGGCCGTAGCTGCATTGTAAGTACCAATCCCATAATAAACCCTGTAAGCGCTATCAATGGTAAAGACTTATAGCCGATCTCATAACATTGCCGGCCAAACTCTTTCCACTCATAGCGCGGCCTGAATGCTTCATGAAAAAACCATGCAGTAAACCTGGAGATGGCACCTGCTTCGGAAAAAAACTGTTTGCTCGATTTTGGCAGTTGCATTATAAAAGTGGCATGTGTAGTTAATATTATTTATATCCGAATCACCGCAAGCTTTTGATTGGGGGAATGAAATCTATTCAATTTCGTGAATTCCCACCCATGTTGGCTTTTATATCCCGCATCAGTTCAAGTTGCAGGGTTTGCAATTCGAACAAGGTTTTCATTTGTTCGGTAATCAGCAAATCTAATTTCT
>CAMLKS010000337.1 GCA_946480675.1 uncultured Bacteroidota bacterium | reverse complement strand
ATCGGTAAAGACATTTACGTTGCCGGCCACACTGGCTATATGCATATAACTACTGCCATCATGCCGATACACTTTGTAAGAATCTATATAGGATACGGCGCTGCCGTTCCATACTATTTTATTGCTACCGGTCACCGTATCTGTCAATGCGGCGCAGATACTTATTTTCTCCGGACCAGGACACCCAAAGCTCATAACAGTAGCCCTGTTAGTACCTAAGAAATCTACGAAGGCAAAATAAGGTTTGTTGTTTTTATCGAGCGCGAAGGAAGGAAAAATAGGATTGCTCACATTAAAACCTGCCATGCCTACCAACACCCAACTGGTATCATCAAATTTCATCACAGTAGTTTTGAAACCGTTAACCGCATCCCTAAAGGCTACATAGGGCACCCCGGTGTTATCCATAGCTAAGATCATATCGTCTGCAAAGCCCGGCGAAAAACCCGGGTTGCCCACATCTACCCAGTTGCTACCATTGAATTTTCTCACCACCGCCTTCTGGCTGATAGATAGGTCTTGATAGCTTATGTATAGCGTATGGTTATTGTCGAATGCCAACGTAGTATATTCTGCAGAGCCTGCAGAAAGGCCTACGCCGCCAACAGCTACCCAATTAGTACCGTCAAACTTCATCACAGTAGCTTTGAAGTTATTGGCATCGTCTCTGTATATTACATACGGCACATTGTTGTCGATGCCTAGCGATACGTAATGCCCACCGGCTGCAGACAAGCCAACATTGCCCACCGACACCCAATCAGTGCCGTTAAATTTCATAACGGTTACTTTCTGGCCGACTGAGTAATCCTGGTAGGCCACATAGGGTATATTATTATTGTCAATAGCCAGGGATACGTACATAGCCTGCCCTGCAGATATTGCTCCCCCAACAGTTGCCCAACTGGTGCCATCATATTTCATTACAGTGGCTTTTCCGCCATTGTTGGCATAAGCCAGGTATAGTACGCCGTCATTATCAAAGGCCAGCGAGTTATAATAAGCACTGCCTGCAGTAAAGCCCGCAGCCCCTACCACTACCCAGTTGCTGCCGTCATACTTCATTACCGTAGCCTTAGCGGCGGCTGTGGCATCCAGAAAGGCCAGGAAAGGCGTACCATTGGTATCTATGGCCAGTGAGGTATTGGCTGTAGTGCCGGGAGTAAAATTAACATTGCCTACAGGCGCCCATTTTTGGGCGGTCACCGTTGTGCATAACATCAGGATGATAGCTTTTAAGAAAAGCAGTGATTTATAGTTTTGCATAGAAATTATTTCTGCCTGTAATAATATATAAAAATACGTGATTTAGCGCTGAACACTACTTTACCCCAACCTATAAATAAACTCTTCTATCTCGGCCAGCCGTGCATTGGCAAACCCGTTATCCTTCCCTATGCTTACAAAGCCGCATTTCTCCAGCACTTTTTGCGAGCCTATATGATCAAAGGCTACCCGCGAAGATGGGCGGGTATTCCCTACACAACCTGGCTATAGCTGAAAAGTTGAATGGGATGTTTGACTACATACACCTGTTTGTTATTACGGCAGCAGCATTCACAAAACATTTCCCGCAACTAAAAACACACCTTGAGGAAGGTGGTATGGTGTGGGTATCGTGGCCAAAGAAAAAGCTGCCGAATAGCGGCTTTACCAAAGGTTTACATCTACCCCAACTAATTCATTGAGTGAAGTGCCACTTTATTTCCTTCACTATCTATGATGTGGGCCATAAAACCATTAGGTCCAATAGAGGTTTTCGGCAACACGATCTTGCCTCCTGCCGCTTCTACTCTTGAAAGAGGTTGGCTAAGGTCATCACCACCATTCAAATAAACAAGTGAGCCTGTTTGTGATGGCTCAAAGCCAGGGCCCTGTACTATGCCTCCACCAACGCCGTTCTGCATATCAGCAGGCAGCATACCGTACCTGTATTCCGGATGCGGCATCTCTTGTATTTCAGCATTGAAAAGTGTACTGTAAAATTTTTTTGCCCTGTCGAAATCCGTAACGGGTATTTCAAACCAATTAATTGCATTTGTCATAAATATTGATTTAGTGGTGAACGAATTATTCCATGCAATATCACAAATATTCCTATCCCAACCTATAAATAAACTCCTCTATCTCTGCCTGCCGCGCATTGGCAAACCCCTTATCCTTCCCTATGCTTACAAAGCCACATTTCTCCAGCACTCTTTGCGAGCCCATATTATCAAAGGCTACCCGCGCGAAGATGGGTCTAGTGTTTTCCATGGTTAGAAAGTGGCTGAGTGCTGCAGTTGCCACCCCCTTGCCCCAAAAATTTTTATCTATCCAGTAAGTTATTTCTGCATCGCCTTCCATGATAAACTTGGCTACACTACCCACAATAGCGTCACCTACCAATATGGTCTGCATGTGTATGGTAGGGTCTTGCAGCAGCCTGGTAAATTTTTCAAAATAGGCCGCTTTATCCGTAGGGTCTTTGGGCGTGAATGCTGCTAGGTACATCGCTTCTTCATCTAGTTGAAACCGGAAAAAGTATTCCAGGTCGGC
This sequence comes from uncultured Bacteroidota bacterium, assembly GCA_946480675.1. The sequence continues at coordinate 878 of CAMLKS010000337.1, read as the reverse complement.
CTGCACGGAAGGCCTGAGTTGTATTTGTGTTGCCTTGGTTACTCCTAATACTCGTTCCAACCGGTCAAAGTTCTCTTCATTCTTCTCGGGTACAAAGTTCCGTACCTTATCACATTCTTCTTTGCTGGCAAACTGCATGCGGAAGATGAGATGCGTGTTACCATCAGCCGTTTCATCAAAGGTTGTCACTACGCGGAACAGTGGTTTAGTAATACGGTCCCAGGCTATCAGCTTCGGCGCTTCTACTTGCAGAAAGGTTGCTTCATTTTCATAATGCCCTTTCTCCGGCCCATGCATGGTAAAGCGCCACTTACCACCCGGCATCGGGTTGAATTCGTAAAATGTATTCGTGAAACCGGCAGGGCCCCACCACTGCGCCAGCAAATCAGGGTTTGTCCATGCGTTGAATACGGTTTCGCGAGGGGCGCTGAATATCCTTGAGCTTACGATCTCGCATTCGGGCGATACATTGAAAAGGTTCGTTTCCATTTGAAAGTGAAAGTGTATCTAACAATGTAATACTGTAGCGCATACACATAAAAACAATAGCGCCCGCGAAGGGCGCTATTAGTCGTTTTCCCATAGTGCATATGTAATAGCTCCTTGTGAACATACCACCTATGTACTATTTATCTGTCGTAACAGAAAGATCAGGCCTTTATCAGTCTGTTGGTTGGTTCATTACATTATGTTAAAATCTCGTGCCAAAAACACACTTGCATATGGAAGTTGGCATTCGTACAAATACGCACCTGCTTTTATCCATGCCACTCAATGCTAACTGTATGAAACCCAGCCAATCAGTTATTCTCTGCAAATGAATAGCACTATGTCACTACACAGATGCACAACACAGTATGCACATTATTGCTACATTG
>CAMLKS010000336.1 GCA_946480675.1 uncultured Bacteroidota bacterium | reverse complement strand
AGTAGTGGGGTTTTGTTTCGGGTTGCCATCCTCATCAAAGTTTTCGGCATTGAACGGGACAAACTCGTAAAATATACCCGCATTCAATACCAGCTTGATACCATGATTGCCGGGGCGTGCCTTGAAACCGAAGGAACCCTCGGATGCCATATAGGTTTCTATATAGTTGATGGGCTTACCCAGCAGCTTCTGGAAGCTTTCTTTATAGGGTTCGAAAGAAACACCACCATGTATATAGATGTTCAGGTTTGGCCATATCTCATGGATATGCTTCACCTTATGGTATTTAATTACTTCTTCCAGCACTATCTGTACCCAGGCAGGCACACCACATACGGTTCCCACATCCCATTGCGGGGCTTTGCGGATGATGAGTTTTATACGGTCTTCCCATTTAGGGCGCTTGGATATTCTTTGTCCCGGTTTGTAAAAGAAATTAGACATCCAGCGCGGCATGTTCTTGGCACTGATGCCGCTCATGTCGCCCTCGTAATAATCCCCTTTTTCGAAAAGAGAAGTAGTACCTCCCAGCATCAGGATGCCCTTCTGGAAAGCAACGGGGGGGATATTGAACTCCGTCATGCTGCAGAGCTGCTTGAAGCCTACTTTTTTAGTAGATTTCAGCATATCCTGCGTAACGGGTATATGCTTGCTAGCCGCTTCAGAAGTACCCGAGCTGAGTGCAAAGTATTTCACCTTACCCGGCCAAGTAACATTTTCCTCGCCCTGCTGGCAACGATGCCACCATTGCTGGTGCATTTCGTTATATGTGTGTACGGGCACCCGCTCTTTAAAGGCCTTTATAAAGTCAACCTCTCTACTCAGTATGTCTGCAAAACCGTAATGTTTGCCGAATGCGGTATACTGCCCACGGTCCAGCAATTGCCTTAACGTATGTCTTTGGTAAGTATATGATGATGCTACCGGTAGTTTGAACTGTTTCCGTACCCTTAATGAACGTGCTATAAGATTGCCCAACAATGCCATCTTCTGTACCTCGTGCTATTTGTATTGCCTTGTTTGTGAAAAACGGATACAAAAATAACTAAGTTTCAGGTCTTTGTTGAATACATATAATGTATTATTAATACTTGTTGTCATATTTAACAAAAGCTACTGGGTATAATAATATAATGTAAACGTCCACAATGGCAGATATGTGTTTTTATTACCTTTGCGCCCTGTATGACAGAAGTGCGTATCATTAATAAATCGCCCCACGACCTGCCGCAGTATCAAACGGAAGGATCGGCAGGGATGGATTTGAGGGCTTGGCTGCCGGAATCGGTAGTATTGCAACCCATGGAGCGCAGGCTGATACCTACAGGGCTGTATATGTCGCTGCCCCAGGGATATGAGGCCCAGGTGCGCCCACGTAGCGGGCTGGCCATCAAGCGCGGCCTGAGTATGGTAAATACGCCGGGTACGATAGACAGCGACTACCGTGGCGAGATAATGGTAGCCATGATAAACCTGTCTGCCGAACCGCAGGAAATAACAGACGGAGAGCGCATAGCGCAAATGGTGATAGCACGCTACGAACAAATAGCATGGCAGGCGGTAGAAACACTGGATGAAACGGTGCGTGGGGCAGGTGGCTTTGGTCATTCGGGTGTGAAGTAAAAGTATTTAAAAGCCGTTGAGGCTGAACTGAAAACGTAATAAACAACACTAATGAATATCATTATCCCAATGGCAGGTATGGGCAAAAGGATGCGCCCGCACACACTTACCACTGCAAAACCATTGATACCCATTGCCGGCAAGCCCATTGTGCAACGCCTGGTAGAAGATATAATAGCCACCAGCAATGAAAAGGTGGATGAAATAGCCTTTATCATCGGGCCTACGTTTGGTAAAGATGTAGAAACACACCTGTGCCAGGTAGCTGAAAGCCTGGGCGCGAAAGGTAAAATATGCTATCAGCATGAGCCCCAGGGTACTGCGCATGCAATACTTTGCGCAGCCGACAGCCTGAAAGGCAATGTATTCATCGCCTTTGCAGATACACTGTTCAAAGCCAGCTTTAGTATCGATGTAAATAAAGATGCTATAGTATGGACGCAAAAAGTTGCCGACCCGAGTGCTTTTGGCGTAGTAAAGCTGAATGATAAAAACGAGATAGAAGCCTTTGTAGAAAAGCCGAAAGAGTTTGTATCGGACCTGGCTATCATTGGTGTTTACTATTTCAAAGACGGTGAAAACCTGCGTAAGGAACTGCAACGCCTGATAGATGAAGACATAAAGCTGAAAGGCGAATACCAGATAACCGATGCCATGGACCACATGCTGAACAAAGGCGTGAAATTCTACACCGACCAGGTAGAAGAGTGGCTGGACTGTGGTAATAAAGACGCAACGGTATATACCAACCAACGCATACTGGCTATAAAAGAAGATAACGAACAACTGGTGTCTGAAACGGCTATACTGGAAAACTCGGTTATCATACCACCTTGCTTTATAGGTGAGAATGTAGTGATAAAGAATTCGGTAATCGGGCCATTCGTATCGCTGGAGCGTGGAGTGAACGTAGCGGATAGCCGCATTAATAATAGTATCATCCAGGCCGATAGCATTGTTAAAAATGCCCGTATCGAAAACTCCTTATTGGGGAAAAGCGTAAATTACAATGAAAAGCCTAAGGACCTGAGCCTTGGAGACTTTTCGACACAAATATGAAGCTATTGAAGTATGGGCTGGTAGTTGCGGCTTTCCTCACCATTCAAACAAAATATGCTACCGGTCAGAATACGGTGGACTCTATGCCGCAGCTGCAAGATAACCCTACGCTGCAGGTAGATGCCATGTTTTATGATGCTGTAAAGGCACGGCTAAAGAATGATGATAAGGAAGCGGAACAGCTTTTTGCAGAAGTAATAAAGCGAAAGCCCGATGCGGCAGCAGCATACTATGAACTCTCCCGCCTGAAGTTCAAGCAATATAATGCCCCCAAGGCCACTGAATATATAAAGAAAGCAGTGGAACTGGATGGAACAAATGCATGGTATAAAGCACAGTATGCAGAAATACTGGCGCTGAGCAATAAATATGCGGAAGCGGCAGATGTGTACGTAGCATTGGCAAAGCAGGAAAAGTATAATGATGACTACCTGCGTAAAGCCGTGCAGATGTACCAGACAACAGGTAAATACAAGGAAGCCATAGCCACCCTGAACCTGATGCTGGAAAAAGACCCGAAGGATGAGCAGGTGCTGACGATGAAACAGCAACTGTACCTGAAGATGAATGATGTAGATGGGGCAGTGAAAGTGGCCCAGCAATTGATATCCTATTACCCCGATGAAGGTAAGTACTATGCAATACTGGCCGAGATATACGATAACAACAAAATGCCGGGCAATGCGGTAGAGATATACCGCAAAATGGAGCAGCAGTTTGGCGACGACCCGCTGGT
>CAMLKS010000335.1 GCA_946480675.1 uncultured Bacteroidota bacterium | reverse complement strand
TTTTGATGTGGAACATGTGCAGCAAATGGGTTTTGTATCAGCACCTGTTAGTAATGAATGGACCTTCGCTGCTATTATAGATGACACTACTACTTATTTCATAGGTAATATCCTTTGGGTGTTGGTTTTTACTATGGCATGGTTTACACGCGATTACTATCGCCAACAACGCTTGGCTGATGAAGCCCGCCGGGAGCAGGTAGAAACGGAATTGAACTTTTTAAAAAGCCAGGTGAACCCGCATTTCCTTTTCAATACGCTGAACAATGTATATGGTCTTGCGCTCAAAAAGGCGGATAACACCCCCGATGTAGTGCTGAAGCTATCATCCATCCTGCGCTATATGCTCTACGAGAGCAATACCGATACAGTAGATTTCGACAAAGAGAAAGAAGTAATGCAGGCATATATAGAGCTGGAACTACTGCGTATTACCGACACATCTGGCCTGCATTTCGATATCCGTGCCGACCGCAATTATAAACTGCCGCCATTGTTATGGCTGCCCGTGCTCGAAAACGTATTCAAGCACGGTACGCGTTTTATTACCGATAAGCTGTTCGTTGATTTCAGGTTGGCGATTGTAAATAATGTATTCACCATCCATGCAGAGAATACTTATAAGCCGATGACCGATAAGACAGATACTACAGGTGGTATCGGGTTGGTTAATTTATCAAAACGCCTTTCTATATTGTATCCCGGCAGGCATACCATTACCCGGCAACAAAATGAGGATAGGTATGCAATAGATGTAAAGATAGAGTTGCCATAACACAATGGACAAGTTAAGAGTATTGATCGTAGATGATGAGCCCATAGCGCGCGATATACTGGAAAGCTATATTCAAAAGCTGCCGCAGCTTCAGCTTACAGGAACGTGCAAGAATGCGCTGGAAGCTATACCCTTCATAGGTCGTGGAGAGGTAGACCTGCTGTTGCTTGATATCAATATGCCGGAGATAACAGGCATTGAGTTTGTGAAAATGATGCGCCAGCTACCATGGCTTATCTTCACCACTGCTTATTCTTCCTATGCTGTTGAAAGCTATGAATTGAATGCAGTGGACTACCTGCTGAAACCCATCAGCTTCGATCGTTTTTCAATCGCAGTAGATAAAGTGCTCTCATTGAAAAGGCTGACCAGTGCCGACGCTGCACGAAACGATGCGCACATCTTTGTGAAAACAGATGGCCGCCTGGTGAAAATAAACCTTGCCGACCTGTGGATGGTGGAAGGACTGAAAGACTATGTAAAACTGCATCTGAAAACTGGCAAGCTCGTCATTCACAGCACTATGAAGAATATCGAAGATAGCCTGCAAGGCTATAATACCTTTGTGCGTGTACATAAATCGTACATCATAAATATGCAGTATGTCAGTGAGGTGGACGGCAATACCATTTATGTCAACAATCATCCCATTTCTATTGGCAGCACTTACAAAGCAGATGTTTTACAGGTACTAAAGCAGTACAAATTGCTGTAAACCGCTGTCATTGTCATGCAATTGTAATAAGGTATTCTGTTTCCCGATTTTCACTGTCCTTTTCCCAAAAGTGAAAGCAGATTGTTTTTTTGCGCCGCTATCTTTGCGTCACAATTACCACTTGTATCACCATAGCTACAGTTACATTAGCAAGCATTAAACTCATCAATCACCAATAATTCAGGTTATTACTTGCGAAGCATTGCATGCAGGTGTGAGATAGACAAGCTTACGGTTTTTATTGAACAACTTATAATTTTTAATATTAAACAAATGAAAAAACAATTACTTGCAACATTAATGCTGGCGTCGGCGGTAACTGCAAAAGCACAGGTAGTGAATGACACCGTTACCCTGGGTGCCGGTTATGCAAACCAGGTTTGGTACAGCCTTGCCAACGATGAGAAGGGTACGCAGCTACGTGCCAACTGGGATTTAGCTTTCAACCTGAAAGACATCACTTCTCCTGTATTTGTGAATACCAATTTCAACCATATGGGTTCATTAGGTGTTACCCTTTGGAACTATCCTAAAGATGATACTTCTGCATGGTCATCAATAGATACAACAGGGCTGAGCACATGGACACCACGTCAAAATTCTGATACATCATGGGCTTTGGGTGCTATGGGTAACTACATCGATCCGGGTAACTCAAACGACGTAGATTGGGGTGTTTATGACCCTACAACGCACTATATAACGGGTGACTCTTTATATATCATCAAGTTAGGTAACGGTATGTACAAAAAACTGTGGATGAAGCACCTGAAAAGCGGCACGTTCACTTTCACATATGCAGACCTTGATGGTTCAAACGAACAAACAGCAGCCATCAAAAAATCTGATTATGCAGGCAAAAACTTCGCATACTATTCACTGCAAAATAATAGTGCTTTAAACCGTGAACCATTAGCTGCCGATTGGGACCTGACTTTTACACAATATGTATCTTTTATTCCTGCCGGGCCTGGCGTGGTTATGCCATACACAGTAACAGGTGTACTGCAAAACAGGGGTGTAACAGTAGCAGAGGTGGGCAACCTGCCTAATAAAACTACTTACAATAACTTCAATGCACATGCCTATGCTACTGCCATCAATACTATCGGTAGCGATTGGAAATCAAACAGTGGTGTGGTAAAAGATTCACTGGTTTACTTTGTAAAAGCTGTGGATGAAACTATCTGGAAAATGATATTCACAGGCTTTGAAAGCGGTGTTAGCGGCTTAGGCAAAATTATCTTCTCTAAAGAGATAATGCAGTCTACCAGCATCCGCAATGCAGAAGGCAAGGCTACAGCTACCGTGTCTGTATATCCTAATCCTGCTGCTGCTTCACAGCAAACAACCATCGTTTACAATTTTGAAACTGCAAATACCAATGCTAAACTGGCTGTGTACGACATGGCAGGCAGGGTAGCATACACTACAGTATTAGATAACAATGCAGGTCTGCACACCGTGCAACTGCCATCTAATACACTGCAGGCGGGTATGTACATCATCAATATCAGCACAGATAATGGTAATGTGCAGCAGCGTATGATCATCAAATAAGCGTAGTAGTCATATCCATCTATCAAGTGCCCCTCCTTCATCGCAGGAGGGGTTTCTTTTTTTAACGTAACCTAAACCTTACCTTAACACCTCACCAACGGTATGCATGGTAATTTTGTATCAAAAGCAGGAGCGGATGATGTCGAGAGTTACCCCATTACGAAAAGCAGCACACATACAGCATGGGTTTCAACTGGTGAAAAACAGGAAGACACTATGGGCTATGTTGAAGGATGTATGGAAAGGCAGGTATAAATTATCTTTCTATACCACACTTGTGATAATCATGGGTTTACTCTATGTTATCCTCCCATTTGATTTCGACTGGATACCCTTTTTAGGCTGGCTCGATGATGGTTTTATCATCTTCCTCGTTTTCAAAAGATTGCAAAGAGAAACCCAGCGTTATAT
>CAMLKS010000334.1 GCA_946480675.1 uncultured Bacteroidota bacterium | reverse complement strand
TGCGTTATCTCAGACAGCGGGTTGGTTTGGTCAAGGAACTGTGACAACTGCGATGTACCGAAGAACGAGTTGATAACTGAAGACAAGGTACGCGCGTTGATCAGGTCTATCGGCGTGAACACCTCGTTATCACGTACGTTCATACGCTCGCGAATGGTACGCGCCATACGCGCCAAACCTACGCCAAATTGAGCGAACAGTTGCTCACCCACCGTACGTACACGACGGTTGCTCAAGTGGTCGATGTCATCTATCTCGGCTTTACCATTGGTAAGGCGTACCAGGTATTTAATAATGGTAATGATATCTTCCTTGCTCAATACTTTCGTATCCAGGTTGATATCAAGACCCAGTTTGCGGTTTATTTTATAACGGCCTACTTCACCCAGGTCATAACGCTTGTCACTGAAGAACAGTTTTTCGATGATACCACGTGCTGTTTCATCATCCGGTGCGTCAGAACCGCGCAGCTGGCGGTAAATGTGTTGTACCGCTTCCAACTCACTGTTTGAAGTATCCTTATTCAGCGTGTTGTAGATGATAGAGAAATCACCGCTCACTTCTTCTTTCTGCAGGAAGATGGTATTGATACCCATTTCCTGTATCATAGCAGCGTTTTCTTCATCCAGCACATTATCACGGTCCAGCAATACTTCGTTACGTTCGATGGTTACTACCTCACCGGTATCCTCATCTACGAAGTCTTCTGTCCACGTGCGCAGTACACGTGCAGCCAGGCGGCGGCCTATGTTTGCTTCCAGTGTTTTCTTATCGGCTTTCACCTCATCGGCCATACCAAAAAGTTCCAGTATGTCTTTATCGGTTTCGTAGCCTATAGAACGCAGCAGGGTTGTTACCGGGAATTTCTTTTTACGGTCGATGTATGCATACATCACGTTGTTGATATCGGTAGCAAACTCCATCCACGCACCTTTGAAAGGTATCACGCGGGCGCTGTATATTTTAGTACCGTTCGGGTGCACGCTCTGGCCAAAGAACACGCCTGGCGAGCGGTGCAGTTGAGATACCACTACACGCTCAGCACCATTGATAACGAAAGTACCACGCGGTGTCATGTAAGGTATATTACCCAGGAATACATCCTGAACGATGGTTTCAAAGTCTACGTGCTCTTCATCGTTACAGCTTAGTTTCAGTTTTGCTTTCAGGGGCACTGAATACGTAAGGCCACGCTCCATACACTCATCTATTGTGTAGCGGGGCGGATCGATGAAATAATCCAGGAATTCAAGCACGAATATGTTTCGCGTATCCGTGATAGGAAAGTTCTCCTTGAACACGCGGAAAAGGCCTTCATTATCACGCTTATCCGGCGTAGTTTCAAGCTGAAAGAAATCCTGGAACGATTGAAGCTGAATGCCCAGCAAATCGGGCGTATCGGCAACATCATGAATTTTGCCAAAGTTTACGCGGCCCGACGCAGTTCGTTTTTGAGGTATAGCCATAGTATATTTAAACTCCTTATTTACAAAACAAAAAATCCCCGTCCCGAAAGGCGATACCTTTCAGTACAGGTTCTAAAACTGTAATAAAAAATCAGTCAATAATAATTGGTGCACGTGCTAGCTCCCCGTAAAGGGATTGCAAATATAAGAAGCCTAACGATATTAATCAAAAAATATTCCAAAAATCACTTTTGGGGATTAAAATGCAGCTATCCACATAAATTAATTATTAACTAATTCATAATCAGGCATCTGTCTTTTATTTCCTAACATCTTAAACTCATATCCGTACCAGCACGTATATAAAATTACACCACATACGGTATGGTCTACCCTTCACCCCCATTCTACTTTTGTGTCAACAAAAACAGATTATCAACCCCTTAAAATTAAGCAGAATGAAAAAGATCGCCTCAGTTACCGTAATTGCACTTTTAGCTATCGGCTTTACATCATGCAAGAAAGATCATACTTGTACCTGTAAAGACAGCGCCGGCAAAGAAGCCGCTAAATACACTTTCACTAAAGTGAAAAAGAAAGATGCTAAAACCGCTTGCGATAACTGGAACAATACCTTTAAAATATCAGGCGGCAGTTGTGCTCTGTAAGTAGCAATTTTCGTACAGATATGTGTTTGCCCGGGTATCTACCCGGGTAATTTTTTATAGTCAAACAAAAAAATGACATAAATAGGGCAGATTTATTATCTTGCGCTATTACTTTTGTTATCCGTAAAAGATATTATTTCTTATGAAGAAAATTGTTGTACTCGCTTTCTTTTCTGCTATAGCATTCACATCCTGCAAAAAGAACTACACTTGCAACTGTACTTATCCTGAAAACTCAGGCTACGAAAACACGGCTGCACAAAGAGGTAAAATGAGCAAAGCAGATGCTGAAAGGTGGTGTGAAATTTCAAACAATGGTGCAAAACTTCTGGGCGGAAGCTGCACACTTCAATAATTACCAGCATAATAACTTGTAAAAAAAATTATCATAAAAATTTAGACATTTAATTTTTGGCTATTATATTTGAAGCCATAGTTAAACCTAAACACATATTTTATGAAAAAAATCGCCCCGATCGCACTGGTTGCCCTGATGGCTTTTGCCTTCACTTCTTGCAAAAAAGACTACAAATGTAAATGTACTACTACCAGCAATGGTGCGAGCGCTACTACTTATTCCGAGTCTTTTAAAGAAACTAAGAAAAAAGCTAAAGACAAATGCAACGCTTTAGATGGTGAAACAACTAACTCTGGCATCACTGTTAAAGTTGATTGCGAAGTAGAATAGCAAAAACCTAAGTATTCAAATACAGGCATCCTTTACAGGATGCCTTTTTTAATGACCTATACATATATAGGTACAGATTATTTTGAAAATAAGTGTACATACATATATATTTGCATTGTGAAAATAGAAGATGTATTAAAAACAACCAATTTTAAAGATGAGGTGCATAAGGCCACGCTGAATGTGCTCTACACTTCTTATTGGCTGAAAGACCATACCAGCAGCGCGCTGAAGGAAAATGGACTGACCACAGAACAATTCAACGTGTTGCGTATTCTCCGCGGCAAGCACCCCGAATCTATGTGTGTGCGCGATATTGCGAGCCGTATGATAGAACGCAGCTCAAACGTACCACGCATTATAGACCGCCTGGTAGTAAAGAAGCTGGTAAAACGCGTACAATCGAAGGAAGATAAGCGCGAAACCCTTATAAATATTACAGAAGTAGGGTTAAAACAGTTGGAACAAGCCAGTAAAAGCCTGGATAGCATCAACCGCACCATACTGGGCCTTACCAACCAGGAAGCGGAAACACTGAATATGCTGCTGGAAAAACTTAGAAAAATAGATTAAATCTTTTAAAATATAAATACTATGGCAACAACTAAATGGACTTTAGACGCGTCTCACTCTGAGATACAATTCAAAGTGCGTCACATGATGATATCAAATGTATCGGGCGAATTCCAGAAATTCGATGCATCTGTAGAAAC
>CAMLKS010000333.1 GCA_946480675.1 uncultured Bacteroidota bacterium | reverse complement strand
GTGTGCCGGCTTCATAGTTCCAGCCCTCGGTAGGTACCAATGATAAATTGGCAGCACTACCGGTAGGTACCAATTGTTCGGTAGCGGGTGGCGTGTAGCCTTTTGCTACAGAAGCGTAGATAGCATTACTGGTATTGAGTTTATATAGTACAGCCAGTCGTGGTGAGACCTGCAGTGCGTACACGCGCTTAATTTCAGGGCGCTGCATTGGGAATAACTGTTGCAACCTTGTTTCATAACGATTGATACTTACGCCGCCTGTAAAAGACCATTTACTTATCTGCCAGCTTAGTTGTGTAAAGCCAAACAGTATGTTATTGCTTACTTCATTTTGCTGCTGCATGTTGCCGGGGTTGCCTGCAATGTTCTGATAGGTGTTTTCGGTGCTATAGCCTTGCTGCACTTCACCACCCAATAGCCATTGCAGTTTGCTTGAACCGGTGTTGCTCTCATACTTCACTACCTTACGTGCACCAAAGTTGGGCTGGGCTACACGTGAATAGTTGCGGATGGTGGGGTTGATGAGACGGGTGTAAGTAGCAAATGCAGTAGCCGTGGATTGCCAGTGTTGACTATAGGTATATTGATAAGTGAAGCCGCTGAGGAAACTGCGCTGGTATATGGCCGCTTTATTATCTATTGCGCCGGGGATGTTATTGGCTGTGGGCCTCGCTTGCTGTGGGTTTTGTTCGTATTGTGCTAATGTCAACGCGCCCGGCGTTTGATAATATAGGTCGCTATAAAGGAAATGGGCCGATAGCAAACCGCGACCATTATTATTCAATACAGCATCCCATGATATAACATCCCTTCGCAATGCTGACTGCTGCCGATAGGCATCGCTTGATAAATGTTGATATCGTAGCGTGTTTTGAAAAGAAGAATCGCCTATACGCGCCTCGCCCATTATATTTTGCTGGTTGAAGCTGCCGGTAGTATATGCTATACTGCCACCTGTGTGCCAGGTTTCGGGTGTAATGCTGTTGATAAGCATAACTCCACCGGTACCTGCACCATATAAGCTGGCCCCCGGCTCTTTTATCACTTCCAGCGACTGGATATTGTAGTAACCTAACTGGTTGAGATAAGTAGTACCACCCGCATCAGTGAACGGAATGCCATTGTAATAGGTTTTGATATTGCGCACACCAAAGGGGGCGTTGTAACTACTGCCCCGAATACCAAAACGAAAACTGCCAGGCGAACGCTCTTCCATGCGAAGCCCGGGCATATTGTTAATGGCAGGCAAGATGCTGGTGTTATTAAACCTGCTTAACTGTTCACTACGTACTATGCTGATGGCTACAGGCGCATCTACGATATTGGTATGTTGCTCGTATGCACGTACCACTATCTCATTCAACATACCACCCTTTATAGTGTCTGTTTGCATCGCGAGTGTATCGGTTTGCGCTATTGCAGAAACAGGGCATATGCAGGCAGCGAGTAGCAGTTTCTTCATGTACGTCAATTTGTTACCAAATTTAAATTTCATGCCACAATCTGCAACATTGGTATAGTTTTTTACCGTGATAGGTCAGAAAATCCTTGTTATGAAATACGGTTTTACAATTCTGTTCCTCGGTGGTGCATTAGCTGCACAGGCACAAGCTAAAAAAGTGGATACACTACCTGCCCCTTTTGCTACCAAATCGGTTACCAACTTCAGCAATGTGATAGGATGGGATGAAGGGCGAACACCGAAAGCGCCTGATGGGCTAAAAGTGACCCTGTATGCTGACGGGTTTGAAAACCCACGCTGGATGTATGTATTGCCGAATGGCGATGTAGTGGTTGCCGAAAGTAATTCAAACTACAGCGCTGTAAAAAAGGTGGGCGCTACGGTAATTGGTGCATCCAAATCGAACAACCTGGAAAATAGCGCTGATAGAATAACACTGCTACGTGATGCCAATAAAGACGGCGTACCCGAAGGACGTTTTACCTTCCTTGAAGACCTGAAGCAACCATTTGGTATGCTGGTAATAGGCAATTGGTTTTATGTAGCCAATACCGATGCCCTGATGCGCTATCCGTATAAAAGGGGCGATACCAAAATAACCGGTGCCGGACAGAAGATACTGGACCTGCCAGCAGGTAAGCATAACCAGCACTGGACCAGGAACATTGTGTATAACCCTACCACAAAGAAAATATATATAGCCATAGGCTCCGGCAGTAACATAGCAGAATATGGTATAGATGACGAGATACTAAAAGCTACCATACTGACGGTGAACCCCGATGGCAGCAACCGGCAGATATATGCCAGTGGCCTGCGCAACCCCGTAGGGATGGACTGGGCGCCCGGCACGAATGTACTGTGGACAACCGTGAATGAAAGAGACGAGCTGGGAGATGACCTGGTGCCCGACTACCTCACCAGCGTGCAGGAAGGCGGTTTTTACGGCTGGCCTTACTCTTATTGGGGACAGCATGTAGACCCAAGGGTAGAGGTGCAAAAGCCCGAACTGGTGAAAAAAGCGATAGTGCCGGATGTGGACCTCGGTGCGCATACTGCGTCATTAGGATTGGCTTTCTATACAAAAACGGCATTCCCTGCTAAATATCACAATGGTGCCTTTATTGCCCAGCACGGGTCCTGGAACCGGTCGGTACTTTCGGGCTATAAGGTTGTATTTGTGCCATTTAAGAACGGCAAGCCTGCGGGGCCGGTGGAAGACTTCCTGACAGGTTTTATAGCAGATATTGAAAAGGATAAAGTACATGGCCGACCTGTGGGTGTAACTGTAACACCCGATGGTGCGCTGCTGGTAACAGATGACAAAACAAACCGTATATGGAGAGTGGCTGCTAAATAAGTGAAGACGGAAAAATCGTATTTTAGTCCTTAATACTATTATGTATTAGGGACTTTTTAGTGCAAGGCTTATATAAAGTACTATGATACTCTGAAAATTTGATAATCGGATTAAACTGAAACTATGGCGCAAGATGAAATAACAGAACTGGATGAAATAATAGTAATAGGCTGTTCGGCTGGTGATCATGAGGCGTTGATGGGATTATTGCCGCAGTTGAAGCCTGATTTTAATACTCCCATTGTGATAGTGCAACACAGTGATGATGATGTGCGGCTAGTAGAACTGCTGGCAACTAAAACAAAAATTAAAGTAAAAGAAGCAGAAGAGAAGGAACTGATAACTGCGAATAATATTTATATAGCACCTGCTGCCTATCATCTATTATTTGCGAAAGACGGCTCTTTTACTTTAAAGAAACCGGAGGAAGTAAACAATAAGTCAAATATTGATATAGCTTTCAGTGCTGCAGCAGATGTATATGCCAGTTCCGTTATTGGCGTATTACTACCAGGGGGCCATATGGATGGACTGAAAGGATTTGACGATATAAAAGACAATGGGGGTGTGACTATTATTCAGCAATTGGAAACAACCACAGTGAATAGTAATGCGATAGATATGGCATTGACTACAGATGAAATTGCAGCCTA
>CAMLKS010000332.1 GCA_946480675.1 uncultured Bacteroidota bacterium | reverse complement strand
ATCTTTATAATAACGGGCACTCATAGTTCTTGAGATGCCGTTTAAATCAACTAAACCGAAGCCAAAGCCATTCCCTTTTTCCTTATGCTTTTGGGCATACCCCTGCAGGTAATTCCAGAGCTTATCGCTTAAGGTATATTTAGGATCAACCTTTTTTTGAAGTATATCTTTTATTTTGTGCGTAGGCTCTGGCAATTCTACTTTATCGAAGTCAAATCTTATATCCTTTCCAAATACCCGCTTGTCAAAACCTACCATCAATGTCCTTTCTCTATGCTGCGGTACAAAGTATTTAGCATCTAATACCCTGTGATCAAACGAATAACCTAAACCCTCCAATATTTGCTTGATGACTTTAAAAGTATTGCCCTTATCATGCGAGACAAGATTCTTTACATTTTCAAGGAAAAATGCTTTGGGTCGGTGACGCTCGATGATTTCTGCAACGTGAAAAAACAGATTACCCTGCTTTTCATCTTCAAAACCGTGTTTCCTGCCTAAGCTGATTTTTTTGGAAACACCGGCAATAGAAAATGGCTGGCATGGGAAGCCGCCACACAGCACATCAAAATGTTTAGGGATATGCCTTTTTGTTTCTTCTTTTGTTATATCGCCAAATGGTCTTTCACCATAGTTGGCCTTATAAGTTTCCTGAGCAAACTTGTCCCATTCAGAACTAAATACACATTTACCACCATTCTTCTGCATTGCCATTCTAAACCCACCTATGCCAGCAAACAAATCGATAAATGTAAATGTTGCACTGCCATTAGGGCCAATAAACGGTACATCTTTGAACTTATATAAATATCCATCCAATGCACTTTCTGCTACCTGAGAAGTAATGTTTTCTGTATCATACTTTTTAACTAGAACTTCTTTTACTTCTTTAATTGCATCTTTCTTATAAACAGCTTCCTTAGTAATAGCATAATGCGTAATCAGCGCACTATCTATTTTATCAGCTTCACTAAGAACAATTTGATTTTCAGCTGTAGTTTCTTTCCTTGCCATATTATCCTCTTACCTTTTTAGTGAACACATCATCATTAAAAAAATCGGCTAAGCTCATCTGCAATCCATGGCACACAACTTTTTCCAGCGTTGCCACTGAAATATTTTTTCTTCCGTTTTCGACATGATTCATAAAGGTTCTGTCGATATCAGCTTTAAATGCAACGGCTTCCTGAGTGAGATTTTGAGTAGTGCGTATGTCCTTAATGCGCAGGCCAATTCGAGTTTGAATGTCCATGCGTTAAAGCTACCTTACGTGTCCTATAGTACATTTGCCTATAAGTCACGTTCTATATAGTGTGGAAAAGACTTTATCTATTCTATGGAAGACAGCAGATGCTGTAGTGTATCTGTGACAGTGCTCTTTTTAAGCTCACACTCCCAAAGTGTAATTATCTTCCAACCTGCTTCTTTCAAAGCATTTACTGCTTTTACATCATTAGCAATATTGGTGTTTATTTTATTCAGCCACCATTCTGTTTTGGTTTTTGGCACTACATAATATTTACATTCTTCATGCCCATGCCAGA
The DNA here is from genome assembly GCA_946480675.1 of uncultured Bacteroidota bacterium. The sequence continues at coordinate 1,942 of CAMLKS010000332.1, read as the reverse complement.
AGCAGCCGTGTACAAATATTACGGTTTTGTATTTGGGTAATACAATATCGGGCTTACCGGGAAGGTCTTTTACGTGCAGTCTGTAGCGGAAACCATTGGCGTGGAGAAATTTGCGCACGAGCATTTCAGGCTTGGTATCCTTTCCCTTTATGCGGCTCATATTGTAGCTGCGGGTAGCCTTATCGTGCACATCTGCCATATACGGGCAAAGTTAAATAGTAATCCCAACCCCTGAACGGTGCCAACGCCGTCGCCGCCGGATAGTAGCACGCAGCCCGCTACCAAATCATTAATTTTACAGCTATGAGTAAGAAACATAAGGGCAGGCCCGATGGGCTGGTATATAGCACGAATAACGATTTTTATAATGATTACCCGGAGGAGCCGGCTGCGGAAACGGCGCCCAAGGATAAGCAGAAACTGCGGGTGAAGCTGGATACCAAACAGCGCGCGGGCAAGGTGGTGACGCTGGTAGAGGGTTTTAGCGGCACGGAGGCAGACCTGGAGGCGCTGGGCAAGCAGCTGAAAACCAAGTGTGGCGCGGGCGGAAGTGCCAAAGATGGCCTGATACTGGTGCAGGGCGACTATAAAGAAAAAATAATAGCCTGGCTGAAGGACTGGGGCTATACACAAACCAAATGATAAGCGTATTTTTGCGCCTCATATTGGCCAATTAATGATACAGGACATTAAAATACTGAACGAAAAAGAAACCCGCGGCGGATTTGGCGAGGGTATTGTGGAAGCTGCACGCAGGAACCCGAATGTGGTGGCACTGAGTGCCGACCTGGCGGGATCGCTGAAGCTGAACCAGTTTATAAAGGAGTTTCCCGATAGGTTTGTGCAGGTGGGTATTGCCGAGGCCAATATGATGGGTGTGGCTGCGGGCATGACGATAGGTGGTAAAATACCTTACACCACTACGTTTGCCAACTTCAGCACCAGCCGCGTGTACGACCAGATACGCCAGAGCATAGCATACAGCAACAAGAATGTGAAGATATGTGCATCGCACGCCGGCCTTACGCTGGGTGAGGACGGTGCTACGCACCAGGTGCTGGAAGACATAGGTATGATGAAAATGCTGCCGGGCATGACGGTTATCGTTCCCTGCGATTTTAACCAGACCAAAGCGGCCACGATAGCTATAGCTGAATATGAAGGCCCGGTGTACCTGCGTTTTGGCCGTCCGAAATGGGCGAACTTTACGGCAGAAGACCAGAAGTTTGAAATAGGCAAGGCTCAGGTACTGGCAGAGGGTACGGATGTTACCATCTTTGCATGTGGCCACCTGGTGTGGACTGCCGTAGAGGCTGCTAAAGAACTGGCTGAAAAAGGCATCAGTGTAGAGCTGATAAACATACATACCATAAAGCCGCTGGATGAAGCTGCGGTTATCAAATCGATACAGAAAACAGGCGCTGTAGTTACTGCCGAAGAGCACCAGATAAATGGTGGCCTGGGCGATAGCATTGCCAATGTAGCAGCGCGCAATCATCCGGTGCCGCACGAATATGTGGCGGTGAATGATACCTTTGGCGAAAGCGGTAAACCTGTAGACCTGCTGCAGAAATATGGCTTGGGTAAAGGCAATATAGTAGCGGCGGTAGAAAAAGTGCTGCAACGTAAGAAAGGGTAAGCTATGATAGCTATGATTTTCCTGATTTAATGATGACTGTGATGAAGGCTGTAATCGGATTTTTAGGTTTATTGATATTGATGATGGCATCTTGCGCTAATCCTAAGGATCTGGTGTATCAGGATGTAAAGAACTTCAGTGTAAAGAAGATAAGTCTGAACCCGGAAGTGGGTATGGATGTGCAGTTTTACAACCCTAATAAATATGGGATGACACTGAAGGATGCTGACATTAACCTGTACATCAACAACACACTGGTAGGCCATGCCGTGATGGATGAGAAGTTTAATGTGCCGGCGGCAG
>CAMLKS010000331.1 GCA_946480675.1 uncultured Bacteroidota bacterium | reverse complement strand
ACACCTGTATTGTTTTCCATTTACCCCTGCGGAAGATTAGGATAGCCACAATAGCTATGGCACTTTCGGCAATAGATATGGCAGCATACACACCGGACGGCCCCCAGTTCACCACCTTTGCCAGCACATAAGCCAACGGTATCTGGAATGCCCAGAAGCCAAACAGGTTGATTATGGTAGGTGTCTTGGTATCGCCCGCACCATTGAAGGACTGGGATACCACCATGCCGTAACCGTAAAAGGCATAACCAAGGCTCACCAGGCGCAGGCACTGCACACCGTTTTCTACCACTGCCGGTTCATGGGTAAAAAGCTTGATGATCCATTCAGCACAGGTAAAGAATATCACTGCTATCGTTACCAGGAATATCATGTTATACCGTGCTGTTTTCCATACTGATTGTTCGGCACGGTCGGGTTGTTTGGCACCCAGGTTTTGCCCTACCAGTGTAGCAGCAGCATTAGCCATACCCCATGCGGGCAGTATGGCAAATACAATAACACGGATGCCTATGGTATAGCCCGCCAGTGCATCGCTGCCAAAGCTGGATAGGATACGTACCAGGAATACCCAACTGGCCGATGCAATCAGGAACTGCGCTGTACCGCCCGAAGCTATTTTAATGATATTGGCAATGATAGGCATATCGATACCAATATGCTTGCGCAGTATTCTTATCATACCCTTGCCTTTGAAGAGGTGGTATACCTGGTAAATAACCCCGGAACCACGACCTATAGTAGTAGCCATTGCCGCACCTGTAAGCCCGTAGGCAGGTATCGGCCCCCAACCGTTGATGAGGATAGGGCAGAGTACTATGTTCAGCGCATTGGCTATCCATAGCGAACGCATAGCGATAGTAGCATCGCCCGCACCACGAAATACACCATTGATAAGGAACAGCATCATGATAACGATGTTGCCACCCATCAGCAATTGTGTGTAACGGTAATTGTTTTCGGCTACATGGGTTTCCGCACCCATGAGCAGCAGCAGGTCTTTGGCAAAGAAGATGCCCACGAGGCTTATAATAATACTGAAGAATAAACCTACGTATATGGCCTGCATACCGGAGTGTGCAGCACCATCGGGGTTCTTCTCGCCTACACGGCGGGCTACTATGGCAGTAGCCCCCATACCCAGACCCATGGCAATGGAGTAAATAAGCGTAAGCATAGATTCGGTAAGGCCTACCGTAGCTACGGCATCTACCCCCAGTTTGCTTACAAAGAATACATCCACTACCGCAAACAGTGATTCCATTGCCATTTCCAGTATCATAGGTACCGATAGCATAAAGATGGCACGGTTGATACTGCCGGAAGTATATTCCTGTTCAACGCCGGTTATGGCTTCTTTAAATAGTTTAAACAGATTAAACGTACGTGACGATTGTACACGCTGTGTCATACAAGTGATTTGTGATCAGGTTAAAAAAATAAATAACAATAAACGAGAACCCCTGCGTGTAACGGCCGCAGGCTATCAGAATTCGGAAAAATCTCGCCCGAATGGTATCGGGCTGCAATTAGCAGATCATGGTTCGAAAAGAATGAGGCTGCAAATATAAAAAAAGGGCTGATAACAAAATCAACCCCTCTAAAATTTTTTTATGACGGCTCGTAACGCATATTATCTATTATATAGGCTCATAGTTTTAGCTATGCCCTGTGCTGCAAAACTTTCTATAATGTCTATACTCTTGATAACCTTGTCTTTTACTATCGGTAGCTCATCGTTTGTCCACCTGCTCAGCACAAAATCGGCCTGTCTTCCTTTGGGATAATTGTTACCAATCCCGAACCGTAAGCGTGGGTATTGGTCGGTCTGTAGAATTAATTCTATGTTTTTCAGGCCATTATGGCCCGCAGCACTACCGCCTTGCCGCAGCCTTAACGCCTCTATAGGCAGCGCCAGGTCGTCCAATATCACCAGTATATTTTCTATAGCTACCTTCTCTTTATCCATCCAGTATTTTACTGCCTTGCCGCTCAGGTTCATATAGGTGGTAGGTTTAATCACTACAAACTGTTTCCCTTTCCATTTACAATGAGCCACATAAGCATGACGGTCTAACGTAAAGCTCCCCCCGTGTTTAATGACAAAAGCATCGGCTACATCAAAGCCGATATTGTGCCTTGTCATATCATATTCCATGCCTATATTACCAAGTCCGACTATCAGGTATTTCATGGTTGCGAAGTTAATATCTATTAGATTTAACAGGTTTTTTTGCAAAAATTATTTGAATTACCCAACTATAAAATCTAATTAAATGTCCTTATATTAGTAGCTTAGAAATGAAATGTTAGGATTTGGTTACACCCGAATTAACATTTATATATAAAACACCTGTTAAATGCGAAAAATATTATCCTTTTTAGCTGTTTTAGGCACGTTGTCTTACCAGGCAATGGCGGCTTTTAATCCTGTAACACATACTTCCGGTACTCAAACCATCAATGGGGTAGCGGTAACTGTAGCCCCTATCGGTGCTGCTGGTAATACTAATATGTGCGTAGCAGGCCCTTATTTCATTGGTTATTTACCGGGAGGTTATCAATACAATTTCAGCCCGACCAATAGGGTAACGCACATTCGCCTGAATGTGGCAGATATGCAAAGGGATGATACTTTATACGTAAAAGTGAACGGTACTGCATTTCCGCTTACCAATGCTATGGTAACAGATCTGCTGGCGTGTCCCGATACAACCTGGGGAACGGTAAATACTTTTGGCGGTAAGCTGATAACAACAGCTCCGGCCGGTACCAGGACAGATGCTATTGTAACATTTGCATCAAGCCCCAGCTTTATCAGTCAGCTTGAAATATTGCATGATCATGGTAATACTAACTCAGGCGGTCTGATCTATTCACTGGAATTTGATGTGGACTCTTGTAATCAACCGTTTAAAGCAAAAGCTGATTCACCATATTGCAGTGGACGTTCTTTGCAATTACGTGCTACAGATTTCCCTAACGCAACATTTACATGGGCTGTATATACCGGTACACCGCCAACACTAACACCAGGTGTGTGGACTTCAAACGTAAGGGAACCTGTTGTGCCAAGTGTAACCTTTACGGGTAATTACGATTACTATGTAGCTACTGCAACACGTGGTGCATGTACGTATACAGATACTGCTAAAATATTGGTAGACCTTACACCTACGGCTGTAATGGAAACAGCAGGCCCTAAGTGTGCCGGTGATGAAGACACTGTAAAAGTTCGTGCAGCCCTGCCTGCAGGTGGTTATGTAATGATAGGCAAACCTAACAATACTTGGGTGAAACCGAATACGCCACCTACATTCGACTTTATCACACTACCGAATATTCAAATACCAGATGCCGGTCTTTATCGCGGTTATGCGGTGAACTCTACAGGTTGCAAATCTGATACTGTGTCTATAAATGTTACACTTAACCCACTTGTAAAGGCTGACTTTACATTTGTTGAAGCACCGGGATGCGAGCAGGATAGTGTG
>CAMLKS010000330.1 GCA_946480675.1 uncultured Bacteroidota bacterium | reverse complement strand
TGAAGGTGACTGGAGTTCAGACGTGTGCTCTTCCGATCTCAGAAGCCTGGAAGGGCTTTTCAGGCTTGTAAATGGCGGTATAAAATATATCACCCATATGCACAAGATTATCAGCCACCATATCAAACAGCTTAAAAAACTTATAGCCTTCGGGTAAAAATATCTTTTGCAAGGAAATCATGCCACACAGATTTGTAGCAAATGTAACAGGCTGAAAACCTTATCAGAAGGAGTTTGCAGACAGTTAACCCTAACTTAATATTATGATAATACAGCTATTCTTCAGTTGTAAACATAGCCCGGTATACATTCTTCACCGCGCACAAGTTTCTTTTTAAAATATAAAATAGCTTTAGCCTCACCCACTGCTACTTTTTCTGCCATCATCTCGCCCTTTTCTGCATCCAATTGCTTATTGCGAAACATTTGTATGCTTTTCCTATAAATATCAATTCATATAAAAATTTTATTCCCACGGATTGAAAACCATAGCGGTATAATTTTTTTGTAGTAGTTTATCAACATCCTCATGCGCAAGGCTTTACGAATATCTCTATACGTTTTAGGCAGCATATTAACACTCTTGTTAATAGTGGTGGTATGGCTGAATACCGGCCCGGGAAAAAGATTTGTGCGCGATAAGGTAGTCGCCTTCCTAGAAAACAAGCTAAAAACGGAAGTCAAGATCGGTGAACTGGGGTATGGATTGCCCAAATATATAGTGCTACGCGATGTGCTTTTCAGAGATCAGTCGAAGGATACACTGTTGTCTGTAAGGCACTTGCGGGTAAATGTGAATATGCTGAAACTACTAAGCAGCAAACTGGATGTGCAGCAACTGACACTGGAAGGCGTAAATGCGCATGTGTACCGTGTAGCGCCTGACACTAATTACAATTTCACCTATATCATCAATGCGTTTGCAGGGAAAGACCCTAAGCCTGCTAAAGAAGAAAAACCTAAAGATACCTCAGGTGGTGGTTTTACCATTGATGTAAATAAGGTGCTGCTGCGCGATATACGTGCACGCTTCAATGACGAAACCGGTGGTACAAACCTTGCTGTGAACCTGCGAGAGTTACAACTAAAAATGAAAAAGCTGGACCTGGATGATATGAGCTTTCATGTAAAGGAACTCTATGTAAAGGGACTGCAAACCAGCTTTGTACAAGACACTTCTTACCTTCCTAAAGAACCGGACACATCAAGAGCACCTACGCCCCTGTACCTGGTGGCAGATGATATAGACCTTCAGCATATTGATTTTTTGTATGGCGACAATATGGATAAGTTTCTGCTGGATGTGAAGCTGGGGGCACTAAAAGGAAAAGCCCGGAGTTTTGACCTGGCAGCGCAGAAAGGTGATATTGAAAAGCTACTGTTACAAGGTACAACAGTAAAAGTAGTAATGGGTAAACAATCCCGATTGCCGGAGAAAGTAGAGGTGGTGGTTGACACGCTGCCACAATCGAACTGGCGGATACTGGCGGGCGACCTGCAACTGAATGGCGTAAACTTTGTAATGGATGATGAGAATAAACCACGCCGGCAATATGGTATGGACTATGCGCATTTGGATATCCGCAACCTGGCATTAAGCGCCAATAAAATACTATACAGCGCCGATACTATTCTTGGTAATATCAACCATCTGGCCGTAAAGGAAAAAAGCGGACTGGACCTTCAAGAGCTAAAAACGAACTTTGCTTATCATATGCACGGTGGGTACCTGCGCAACCTGTATCTGAAAACGCCTAATACAACGCTGCAGGATGGTTTAGAAGTTTATTATACATCACTAGATAGCCTGCAAACACAAATGGGCAATATGCTGCTGAAGGTAAACCTGAAGCAAAGTGTGGTAGGCCTGAAAGATGTATTGATATTTGCTCCTGACCTACGCAAGCAAGACCTGTTTAGAAAGCATGGGAATGACCAACTGAAATTGGAAGCTATATTGAGCGGTGCATTGAACCAGCTTGACATCAACAACTTTTACCTGCAAGGTCTGAGCAATACACTGGTGCATGTGAAAGGAAAATTGAATGGCCTGCCGGAATCCAACAAGATAAACTACAACCTGAATGTATTGCGTCTGCAATCATCGGCAAAAGATATATCAGCCTTCGTGCCTAAAGAAGCGTTGGAGCAAATAAGGGTTCCCAACACCTTTTACACTACCGGCCTGGTATCCGGCACATTGCAAGACTACAAAACCGATATGATAGTTGTGAGTAGCGATGGTGCTGCTACACTGAAGGGCTATATATATATGTCTCCGGGAAAAGGGAAAGAAAAATATGATCTGTATGTAAACACCCGAAATCTGAATGTAGGTAAGATACTACGAAAAGATAGCGTGATGGGTGCTATTACAGCTATAATAACTGCACGTGGACAAAGCTTTGACATTAATAGCATGAACACCGTGCTTAGCGGTAAGATACAGCAAGCCATGCTGATGGGCTATAACTACAGCGCGATCAGTTTTGATGGTAAGATGGCGCAGAAAACTGGTGAATTATCGCTTACATCTAATGACCCTAATGCGATACTGCAGTTGAACGCCACAGCCAACCTGACACAAAAAGACCCTGCAGTAAATGCCGTACTGAATATTGATAGCGCCGACCTGCAAGCACTGAAGCTCTATAAAGAGGAACTGAGGGTGCGGGCAAACATCACAGCCAATATGCCTAAGTTGAATGCCGACTATCCGGAAGGGGATGTGATCATTAATAAGCCAACGATAGCGATGAGCGGGCAGCGCTACTTTCTAGACAGCCTGTATATTTCATCAAAACCTACTGCAGATAGCGGCCAAAACATTATTGTAAATGCAGATGCGGTGTATGCATTGATTACCGGCCAGACACCATTATCGCAAATAGGCAATGTAATACAAGACCATATCGGCAGGCATTATAAAATCAGCAGTGATACCACTAAGGTTTCGCCACCTGCAGATTATAACCTGAACATAGTAGCTACTGTACAAGACCGCCCACTATTACATGTATTCATGCCTACGTTAGAAAGCATGGATACCATACGCATCAACGCCGGTGTTACCCCTCGAAACCTTTTCCTCGATATCAATGCACCACAAGTATCTTTAGCAGGCCTACGTATAGATAGTGCGAAAGCAAATGTGAATGGCACGGACTCTGCCCTCACTTACAATGTAACCGTAGCTAAAGTGGACCATCCACAAATACAACTATGGTACACGAATGCGAACGGTAATTTAAGCGGCAATACCATTACAGCTAACGTAAGCATTGCGGACTCTGCAAAAAAAGAACGCTTTGCATTAAATGCCAACCTGCAACAAGAGGCTAATGAACAGGTATTGCAGTTAGGTAATGGCTTGATATTAAACTATAAAACATGGCAGGTATCGCAACCGAATAAAATAGTATTCGGACCACAAGGATTCTATGCGCAAAACCTAAGCATCAGCAACGGCAATGAAGCTATTTCTGTAACCAGTGAGCCTCCTCAATTTAA
>CAMLKS010000329.1 GCA_946480675.1 uncultured Bacteroidota bacterium | reverse complement strand
CGTCATCCAGTTTTTGCGGTCCTTAAAAACATTAACGCGGGAAAGGAATTCTTTCAGTATCTGTTTCTGGGTTGGTTTTACAAGATTGCCTTGTTCATCTTTCCAACCATATGATGGTGGCTCTAATATATAATCGAATAACGCCATAAGTAAAACTTACTAAAAGTTGGGGAACACAGCAAGGTAGCAGTTTGTTTCTAATTATGAACACCTTTGCAACCATATATGTCATAAACGCGTCATAACGCAGGAAAATTGCATTAATAAAAGGCATCTTCAAAATGCAGTATCTCTTGTGCAGCCCCTTGTTTCATTAGTATGCTTATAATATCAAAACGGATACTTTCAAAATCGGTATAATCTTCTGCAAAGGCTTCTGCAGCAATTTTCATATGTTGCTGTTTTAGCGGGCTTACTGCCTCTTCAGGAAAGCCAAAATCGAAACTATACCGTGTCTTTACCTCTACAAATATCAAAAAGCCCTCATATCGTGCTATAATATCGATTTCCTTGCGCTGCCAGCGCCAGCTCTTATGCAGGATAGTATATCCTTTATTTAGCAAAAAGTTTTCTGCTATTTGTTCGCCTTTTATGCCAGTTTCCTTATGTTTGGCCATCGAATTCGAAAAATAATATGAAGCAATTAGTTACAGACTTTCCAATACAACTGCAAGAGTCACTGATAATAGGCCAAAATTACCGTTTCACTTCTGCAAAGAAAACATTTGCAAACGTAGTACTTACAGGCCTCGGTGGTAGCGGCATTGGTGGCTCTATCATTCAAAATTATGTATTCGATAAGATGAAGGTGCCTTTTGTAGTTAATAAAGACTACTTCATGCCATCTTTCATCAGCAGTGATAGCCTTGTTATCGTTTCATCATACTCAGGCAATACGGAAGAGACCATAGCTGCTATGCAGCAGGCTATAAAAGCCAAAGCAACCATCATTTGCATCACATCGGGTGGAAAAATAGCTGAAACAGCTAAAAAGAAAAACCTGGACTGCATACTAGTACCTGCAGGCATGCCGCCACGTGCGTGCGTAGGCTATTCTATGGTGCAGGTACTTTATACCCTGCAACACTTTGGCCTGGTAAAAGACAATTTTGAAAAAGACATCAAAGCAAGCATCAGGCTGCTGAAAGATGAGGTAAAAGACATACAAAAGCAGGCAAAAGCAATAGCTAAAAAGCTAATAGGCAAAACCCCCATTATCTATGCCGCATCAGACTACGAGGGTGTGGCCATACGTTTTCGCCAGCAGATAAATGAGAATGGCAAAATGCTGTGCTGGCACCATGTGATACCGGAAATGAACCACAACGAGCTGGTAGGCTGGCGCGATAAAGACAACAGCCGTGCGGTAGTGATACTGCGCACAGAAGACGACTACGAACGTGTGCAGCTACGCATGGAGATAAACAAAAAAGTGATAAAGAAATACACCAATAGCATCACCGAGATATATGCAAAAGGCAAGAGCTACTGGGAAAAAGTATTTTATTTCATACACCTTACTGACTGGGTATCTGTATACCTGGCCGACCTGCATGAGCAGGATGCTACAGAAGTAAAGGTTATTGACTTTCTGAAAGCTGAACTGGCAAAATCGTAATAGCTTATTATACAGTTAGTAAAAAACCACTTCATATAGAAGTGGTTTTTTTATGTTATAAAATTTGCAGGCTGCGAATTATTATCTTACTTTTGCAGCCCTGGCAAGTCTTATACGGCCAGCTCCTGCTGAATCCCCCAGGACAGGAATGTAGCAAGGGTGGGCGGTTGTAGCGGCGCGATGTAAGTAACTTGCCAGTTTTTTTATGCCTTGTAATGAGCATAAATACCACAACCGGCAATATTTGATAAAAGTTTTACATTCTATTTCCTACAGATAAACTTATTTTGCCAACAATTCAGAAATCGTAAATAACAAATCCGTACAGTATATGAAGTTTTTTATCGATACAGCTAACATTGCACAGATACAGGAAGCACACGATATGGGCATTTTGGATGGTGTTACCACCAATCCGTCGCTGATGGCCAAAGAAGGCATTAAAGGCGAGGCTGCTATTGCCAAACATTATGTAGACATCTGCAACATAGTAGATGGCCCTGTAAGTGCGGAAGTATTGAGCACCGACTTTGCGGGTATAGTAGAAGAAGGTAAAAAACTGGCCGCCCTGCACGAAAACATCGTGGTAAAGGTGCCGATGATAAAAGACGGTATCAAGGCCATCAAATGGTTTACAGATAACAACATCAAAACCAATTGTACACTGGTATTCTCTGCCGGCCAGGCTATACTGGCCGCAAAGGCAGGTGCTACTTTCGTATCTCCATTCCTAGGCCGTGTAGATGATAGCGGTTGGGATGGTGTGCAACTGATAGAGCAGATAGTAGGCATCTACAATGCACAAGGTTTTATGACAGAAGTACTGGCGGCATCTATCCGCAACCCGCTGCACATCATTCGCTGTGCTGAAGCCGGTGCCGATGTGTGCACTTGCCCGCTTTCATCTATCATGGGCTTGTTGAAACACCCGCTTACAGATTTGGGACTGGAACAATTCCTGAAAGATGCAAAATCAATGCAATAAGCATTTGCTAAAAAACATACACGAAGAAGCCGTCTTAACCGACGGCTTTTTTATTGTTCCACCATTTTTCGGAATGTGAGGTTTATCCTCGGCATCGTCACCTTCTTCGATTTAGGCAGGCTGTGTAGCCAGTGCGTTTGCGTGGTGCCCTTCATTACCAGCAGGCTGCCGTGTTGCAACATCATAGCCAGTGTTTCTTTAGTATGCCGGTGCCGGAAAGAGAACTTACGCTCTGCACCAAAACTGAGCGATGCTATGGCCCCGTCTTTCGCCAGCATCTTTTCATCATCGCTATGCCAGGCCATACCCTCGTTACCATTGTGGTACAGGTTCAGCAGGCAAGAGTTGAAGGTTTCACCTGTCAGTTGTTCCACTAGTGTTTTTAGCCGCAGCAAGTCTTCTGTCCACGGCAAGGCTCGCTTGGTGGTATTGGAATAGGTATAATCGTAGCCCGCATCGCCATACCATGCCACTTTACGTGCAGTAACTATGTGCCTGCCAAATATCACTGCCTCATCATGCTGCCAGGCTATTTCCTGCAACAGCCTTTGCAGGTATGCATCCGCAGCAGCACTGTCTATCACCACACCATAATACTCCACCACCCCATCGTATGGCAGCAGATTTTGCACAGGTTCGTTATTAAATAAGTTCATTTCGTTTTTTCCATTTTTTGTAAGCCTGCGGCATGCAGTGTCCGCATGGCCTGTAACCTGCATATATTGCTGCTGCTTCATTCGTAAAGAAAACGCGGTTTTCGCGCTTCATCCGTTTGCCAGATGCACAGGATAGTTTGCCATATATCTTCAGCCTGCTATTACCACCTATGGTTACCTGTTGCTCCCTTATCATAACACGCACTGCGGCGGCATCCAGGTCGCTGTGCTGCCACATTACTCTTTCCTGTTTAC
>CAMLKS010000328.1 GCA_946480675.1 uncultured Bacteroidota bacterium | reverse complement strand
TATTAGCTGGCAACAACCTGCTGTATGCAGGTGTTCGTGACACTACCCCATTCTACCTGCACGCGCTGGTTACAGAAAGCTATATCCATAGTTCGCATAAAGTGCTGCCGGGTAGTTCACAGATATCTAAATACCTGTGGCAGGTATTGCAGCAGCATGGAGGCGTTGTACATCGCAATACCGAAGTAAAGAAACTGGTAGAAGAGCATGGCAGTATACAATATGCAGAAACGGCTGATGGTGCGCGCGTATATGGCAAACACTTTATAGCTAATGTAGCACCTGATGTATTGCTGGATATGATAGACAGCAGCCTGATACGCCCTGCCTATCGCAATCGTATAAAAGGACTGCAGCAAACCATTTCCACCTTTATGCTGAACCTGGTATTGAAACCGGGAACGGTTCCCATGCGCCATCACAATGTTTACTGGCATGCAAGCGATGACGTATGGGCTGCAACAGATTATAAACCTGCTGACTGGCCCACCAATTATGCTGCCTTTTTTACAGAAGATGAGCAACAGCAGGGGTATGCAGAAAGTCTATCCGTATTGAGCTATATGCATTATGACGAAGTGCTGCCCTGGGTGCATACTACAAACCGCACAGGCGAAGAACATGAGCGCGGTGAAGCATATGAAGTTTTTAAAAGGAGCAGAGAGGAAAAACTGCTAAACATCTTATATCAACGCCTGCCGGAACTAAAAGGTAATATAGTAGCACAAAGCAGTGCTACCCCATTGACTTACAGGGATTATACAGCAACACCCAAAGGTTCATTATACGGTATTCTTAAAGATGTAAATCGCCCGAATGAAACGACCATTGCTACCCGCACCCGCATACCCAACCTGTTGCTTACAGGGCAAAATGTGAATATGCATGGCGTACTTGGGGTAAGTATTACCGCTGTAGCGACAGCGGCAGAATTAGTAGGTATGGAACACCTGTTAAGTAAAATAAAAAGCTAGAACTACCCCCTGCATAAGTACTTTGCATTCAAGCTTCCACAGAAACCGTAACCGTAATTACACTTCCTTTAACACTATCTGCAGCGGCTGGCATAGTCTTTTATCGATTATGATAACAACGATTGTATGAAGCAGATAATTGGCATATTAACACTAATGCTTACAAGCCTTGCGGTCTTCGCACAAACTGGCCGCACCACGCAAGACAGCACAAAGAGAACACCATTTGTAAAAGAACTGCCGCGCGATACGGCTAAATATAAGATGCCCATACAAAAGGCAGACACAATGAAAAGTAATATGCCGGTAGTAGCTCCGGATAAAACGAAAGTTCAGCCCAAGTAGTTAAAACTTTCGGCTGAAAAATAAGAGGTTCCGCATTATGCGGAACCTCTTTGCATATAGTAAAAGCATATTGGAATTACCAGCCCAGCAGGTAGGCAAATATCAGTGGTGCTACAATAGTAGCATCGCTTTCTACAATGTATTTCGGCGTGTTGATATCCAGCTTACCCCATGTAATTTTCTCATTAGGCACAGCCCCACTGTATGAGCCATATGATGTAGTACTATCGCTTATCTGGCAGAAATAGCTCCAGAAAGGCACATCATGCCACTCCAGGTCCTGGTACATCATAGGCACTACGCATATCGGGAAATCACCCGCTATACCACCACCTATCTGGAAGAAACCAACACCCTTGCCACCGCTATTCTGACGGTACCAGTCAGCCAGCCACACCATATATTCTATACCACTCTTCATTGTGCTGGCTTTAAGCTCGCCCTTAATACAGTAAGAAGCAAAAATGTTACCCATGGTGCTATCTTCCCATCCCGGCACTACGATAGGCAGGTTCTTTTCAGCCGCAGCTATCATCCAGCTATGTTTAGGGTCTATTTCATAGTCAGGTTTCATCACCTCACTCAGCAATAGTTTGTACATATACTCGTGTGGAAAGTAGCGCTCGCCATTATCTTCCGCATCTTTCCATATTTTATGGATATGACGCTGTATGCGGCGGAAAGCTTCTTCTTCAGGTATGCATGTATCCGTAACACGGTTGAAACCACCTTCCAGCAGTTCCCACTCATCTTGCGGGCTCAGGTCCCGATAGTTTGGTACGCGTTTGTAGTGTGTATGCGCTACCAGGTTCATAATGTCTTCTTCGAGGTTGGCACCTGTACAGCTGATGATAGCAATTTTATCCTGGCGTATCATTTCAGCCAGCGATATGCCTAATTCGGCAGTACTCATAGCACCCGCCAATGATACCAGCATTTTGCCGCCTTCCAGCAAATGCGTTTCATAGCCTTTAGCCGCATCTACCAGCGCCGCAGCGTTGAAGTGGCGGTAATGATGTTGAATGAACTGAGAAACAGGACCTTTATTCATTTCAGATTAATTATTTGTGGTTTGAATTAGTTGTTTGCAGAGGCGCAAAGATAGCTTTTGTTGGCAACATTGCCTTGCTATCTCTCTGCCCAAGTGCCAAAACAAAAGCATGCACATTTACAGTGCATGCTTTCAATATTATAGATTACAGATTAAGCTACTTGTTCACCTTTAGCTACAAATTTCTTTATCCATTCTGTGGTCATTGATTTAGGACGCTCGATAGGGAAGCCCAGCGCTCTATCCCAGCATAGGCTGGCCAGTACACCCAGTGCACGGCTCACACCGAACAATACCGTGTAGAAATCTTCCTCTACCAAACCGTAGTGTTTCAGCAGTGCGCCTGAATGCGCATCTACGTTAGGCCATGGGTTTTTGATCTTACCTGTGTTTTCAAGTATCGTTGGCGCTACTTCATACACATTCCATACCGTCTTTACAGTCGGGTCATCAGGGCAATGTTTCTTGGCAAATTCCATTTGTGCTGTGAAGCGAGGGTCTGTTTTACGCAACACTGCGTGGCCATAACCCGGTACAACTTTGCCGGCAGCCAGTGTATCTTTTATGTATTGAGCTATCTGATCTTTGCTTGGCTCTTGCGTACCCAGGTTCTCCTGCAGTTCTTCTATCCAGCGTATAACTTCCTGGTTGGCCAGGCCATGCAACGGACCAGCCAGACCAGTCATACCGGCTGCGAAAGACAGGTAAGGATCGCTCAATGCAGAACCCACCAGGTGCGTAGCATGTGCCGATACGTTGCCACCCTCATGGTCTGAGTGGATGGTAAGGTACAAGCGCATCAATTCTTTAAAACCATCATCATCAAAACCCAGCATGTGTGCGAAGTTGGCACTCCAGTCCAGCATGCCATCCGGCTGTATGTGTTCACCATTTTTATATTTGCGGCGATAGATATATGCAGCAATGCGAGGCAGGCGTGCTATCAGGGTCATGGTATCTTCGTACACATAGTCCCAATATTCTTTTTTACTGATACCCTCTTCGTATGCTTTAGCAAACCTTGATTCTGTTTGCAGCGCCAATACCGCTATGCAAAACTGTGTCATAGGGTGCGTAGATGCAGGCAGCGCCTCAATAGAAGCGAATACATGATTTGGCACGTGAGAGCGACGGGCCCATACTGCTGATACGTGTTCCACATC
>CAMLKS010000327.1 GCA_946480675.1 uncultured Bacteroidota bacterium | reverse complement strand
TTTCCTTTTGGCAGGAAGAGAAAGAGAGTACCATTAGTAAAGCGCTTGTTAATATAACGGCAATTCTTCTCATAGCAGCAGTTCTCATATACTTTTGCAGAACAAATAATATGCCGCTTTCCTTTGTGTTCACAAAACGAAAGCTTTGGCAGCATATTTGTATTTTAATCAGCTAATCCTCTATATGTTATGAAAAAATATGTACCCATCCTTTTGATACCCGTGCTGCTGGCATTGGGCTGCAAAAAAAATGACGACCTGGAAAGTGATAAGAATTATTATCAGTTGTACGAGGTAGAGTATAATAAAGTGAACGCTGAAACGAGGGCATACGCCACATTCCGCGAAAACGACGCTACCGGCCGCAAGGTAGAACTGAAAGGTGGGGCAAATGTAAAAGCCAACACTAAAATAGCTAATACTACTACCGAAGACGTTACCCGCTATTATTGGGATCTGCCGGGTACATCAGATGTAAATTTCATACTCACCAAAAACTATGGCGGTACCATTAGCAATACGGTACGCCGTGCTGAAATAGGTGATATAAATATTACAACGGTATACCCTGAGTTTATACCAAAATCAGAAGGTTTAGGGTTCAAATGGGCTGGCGAGCCGTTGCAGGAAAACGAGAAACTGGTAGCCACCATCATATCAGGCCCCAACCTGGTAAGGGAAAGCAAGGAGTTTACCGGCGATAGCGTTTATTTCACCCCTTACGAGCTTAGTGAGATATCGCCTGAATGGGTAACCGTGGAATTGAAACGAATTAAAGAACTGCCGTTGGAAAATAAAGACCATGGCAAAGACGGTAAAATGAAAGTAACCCTCGTTACGTATAAATATACTACGCTGCAATAAGTTGTGAATGGGCAGTAATAAAAAAAGCGATACAATATCTGTATCGCTTTTTTATTGACAAAGATTTTTTGTTCCGATTGCTTTTTATTCGGTTGTTAGTGTGTATATTCGTATAGAGTTTATATCACCTAACCACCAGAATCATGAAACAAAAGAAATCACCTTCCAGGGTGTCCTCCATTCGTTGGCACCATTCAGCATTGCAAGCTTATTTTAGAAAAATAACCCACCCGCATATTTCCGGTTAGTTTCTTTCACCTTAAAACATATATCTATGAAGACAACACCAAACAAGCTGTTGCTAACAGCTATGCTATTGCTTACCCAGTATTTTAGCTATGGCTACGCAAAATACTGGTCTGTTTTTCAATCTACCAGTAGTGGTTTAACACTCAATACCAGTACACAAGGTCTTACGAATCTCTCACCGCAAGCTTACCCCAATACGTTAAGAGATTACGTGAACTCCGTTTATTATCACAACTCTTTACTGTTTTCAGCCAATGGTTACGGCCTTTACGATCCTTCCGGTACTTTGTTTTATACCATTGGTGGTGTAAATAGTGAGATTGAGATATTTCCTAAAATTGGCGACTGTTTTACATATTATGTAATGTATTGGCAATCTAATAGCCTTGTGCGGCTTGAGGTAAGTGCCTATTCAAGTCCTTCTGTTACATCGGCAACTACCCTATACACCAATTCAAGTGTTTCTTATTATCAGTTTGGTATAGTGGCTGCTCCGCTGGAATCAAATGGTAATAGAAATGTATATACCCTGGAAGGGAGCGTATTAAAACGCCATACCTTCTATAATAATGGCACAAATACCGGTTCTTCTCCTACTACGGTTTCTACATCTGCACCCGGTATTAGGGGAAACGTACAACTTATGGAGATTACACCCGATGGTTCTACACTATATTATCCCAATGGCAATAATAACCAGGTTTCGCTCTGCGATCTTAGTAGCTATTCATTCACAGCATTCTCACTTGGTACTACTTCAGGGGCCATCAACCAGGTAGAAGGATTAGAATATGATCCTGTATCTGGCGACTTTTGGCTCAGCTATTATTACTATAGCGGTGGCGATAATGGTGGTATTGGCTATTATGATGTATCGGCAGGCACATTTAACCCCATTAGCTATGGTAGCAAGGCTATGTTCAATTTTACAGAGATAGAAAGAGGCCAGGATGGTAAAATGTATTTGTGTGCACATCAAACTACGCCATATTTTATTGTAACAGGCCCCGGGGTTCTATGCTATTTCGATCCTGCCAGCGGTACAGGTGCGGTACCTACACCCTTATTGAATGGTGTAACAACTGTAAAAAGTGCAGCTACATATAATGGCACGCACAATTTTTATATCAACAATCAAATAGATGGGGATGATAATAGTGCGTATTACGATTTCAATCCAAACTTTACCATAAATAATGTTCCAAGAGTTACCACACCGTGCTCTTATCAAAGTATCACAGATTGCAGCACGCTTATGTTCTATCCTACGCAGGCGCTTACATGGCAGGGATACTGGAGTGTTTTATTGCAGGAAACAGATGCCTGCGGAAATGTTATTCCCGGGGGTATATATCTGCCTTCTGCACCGGTGATGAGCAGCACAGATTTGTACCAGTTAGATTTAAAAACATATGCCCCGCAACTCTTCAATGGCACTTACAATGTAGCCGGCAAGTATTTTAAAGTTATCTATTACGTTACCACCTGCGATCAGTCTTATGAAGTAACGGCCAATATCAAATTCGATTGGACAAACAGGAATGCTGATTTTAAAATAAATGCACAGACAAGGCTTCCTGCACAATGTAGTCCGCACCAGATAGTTACCGGATGTCCTACACAATCATTTGTTTTAACACCGGATGTACCATTAACAGCCGTACAGAGTTACCGTATTACAGTAGACGAAGTGGATAACTGCGGCAATGATATTTCAGGTATCTATGAGCAAGGCCCTATTACAACTGGCCCGTTAACCAGTGTAAATATGCAGACATGGGGTAGTGGAATATTAGGACAGTATGCAGCAGAAGGTAAATTTTTTAAAATAAGCCTGCAGGTATTCAATACATGTAATGGTTCATCTTCTGATACTAAGAGTGCCTATGTAGAAACAAATATATGGAGCCCACGATTGGCAGGCTGGCAGGTAAGTACAACATCTTCTGGTGCCACTTACGCCACTCCGGGTACTGCATGTTCAACAGCTATTGATGCTTGTGGCAATACACCTATTATTACATCTACGTCTGACTTTGACGAGTATTGGTTTATTATAAAAGATTATGGCACCTCATGTAGCGGTACACCATCCGTAATTACACCATTAACAACAACTACTTGTTCTACTGGCTGTAATGTGAGCAATATCACTAAATCGCTTACAGACTATATGTGGCAAAATTGCGGTATGTCATTCTTCCCTGCCGTGACATATTTCAATGCGCGTCCTGACCATTACATAGAAGTAGAGGTCTTCGTTAAAAACAGCTGTGATACGCAGTCCATTGCTGGTTTCTTTAGAAATCACTATTCTGGCTGTAAAGAAGGTACTACAGGTGTACCGGAAATGGATAACCAACCGGCATTTGAAATATATCCAAATCCTGCAAATAAAGGCGAACCAATTCATATTTCTATTC
>CAMLKS010000326.1 GCA_946480675.1 uncultured Bacteroidota bacterium | reverse complement strand
GCTGTTACAGCTTTCACCTTTACCCGGTTGTCAGCAGTTATTTCTACCACCAGCACCTCTATCTTGCCATCATCCAGCAATATCTTTTCACCTATGCGCACATCGGTATGGAAGGAAGGGTAAGAAATATATACCCCATCTTTATCGCCTATGCGTTTTTCGTTCGTAAAGTAAAACTCTTCACCCAGTGGCAGGTCCAGCATGCCATCCTTCAGGTCGCCTACGCGCAGCTTGGGGCCTTGCAGGTCGGCTAGTATGGCTATATTGAAAGGGAAATCTTTATTGATGCGTTGTATATGGTCTATCACTTCTTTGTGCTGGTCGTGCGTGCCGTGCGAAAAGTTTAGCCTGAACACATTGACACCAGCTTCTACCAGTTCCAGCAGTTTTTCATACGTATTACATGCCGGACCTACGGTAGCAATGATCTTGGTTTTATGTAGCATTTACTTGTTTTGGATTAATATTATACAAAAGTCATGCTTTTGGAGGAGAAAAGCTGTTGTTTGGGATACGGTTATTTTATGCTTTTAATAAGTTTTAAGCACTTTATGCATTAGTAATAAAAATATTCGTATTGCTGGTAAAGGGTTTCAGCCGACATATTATAAACCCCCGTGAAAACACCAGTTTTTTAGGATGGGGCATAGCGGTATTTTTCAAAAATTTTCTTCTATATGATAACCAACAAATTTTTGATCGCATCCCTTTTCTCCCTTACCGTTTTAGCCGCCTGCCAAACAAAGGAAAAGGGTTCCCGCGAAGAGGCAGAGGATAGTGCCAACCAGGCCATGCTGAATGCATTCACCACCAGTGGCCCCGTTTTTATTTCCCCCGATTCAGCCAATAGGATGATATCCAGTTACCTGAATAGCATTGGCAGTACTTCTAATGATAGCAATTTAACGTCCCTTATTATAAATGCAGACAGCCTGAGGGCATATCTCTACAACACGAATATAAAACATGTAAAGATAATGTTCGCACATAAGTTAAGTTATATTAATGCAGGTAAGGGTGGGCAAAATGCAGGCTTTAGTAAAAATGCACTTACAGCAATACTGGTCGGATTTGATGCGAGTGATAATTATATTTACAATGACAAGGGGCAGGTGATGGATAACATGACACCATGTCCGCATAACTGTCCTTCATCAGGTACAGCCGCAAATAATACTTTACAGTAATCTATGTTAAGTTATGAACAGAGCGTAATAATAGGATTGGTTATATTAGGGTACGCCGTTATTTGCGCTCTGTTCAAATACAAGCAGTTTGACAAACCGACACGGGTGTTAGCCTGGTTAATGTTAATAACCTTAATTAATGAAAGAGTAGCGGATTATTATGCTCATAATGGAGGGAATAATTTTATAGCCTACGGTGTATTCAATCCCATCCAGTTATTGATCATAGCACTATATTTTAACTACAGCATACCATTTTTTAAATCGAATAGGATAGGCATATATATAGGTATCGCCGGGTGTATTTTAGGGTTTATCAATTATTATGTTGTGCAGTCACCCGCCAAAATGAATACCTATTTTTTACTTGCGGAAAGTATAATTGTTGTAGCCATGAGTTTAATTGCTTTCTATAATATGCTGCAAAGCGATAATGATATGCGCTTAAGGAACAACCCGCATTTCTGGTTCACTGCTATATTTTTATTTTTTTGGACAGCTACATTTTTATTCTGGGGTCTCTACGACTTTTTGATTGAACAAATAAAAGTAAATGCAGGATTACTTCACCTCTCACTAATTCTTATCAACGTGATTACATACATCGGCTTCGGTACTGTTTTTCTCTTATACCCAAAAATGAAAACGGCAAATGAACAGTAATTATGTATTGGTGCTATTTATAGCGGGCACCATGTTGCTTATGCTTTTTGCATTCTTCTTTATTATGTATATGCAGGTGCAGAAACGTAAGCAAAACCGTTTTCGCTGGGAAAAGGAACAGCTGGAATTTGCCTACAAAAGCGAAATACTGAAAACGGGCCTCGAAGTGCAGCAACATGCACTGGATAAAATTTCAGGCGAACTGCACGATAACATTGGCGGCCGTCTTACAGCTGTGATGCGCAACCTGATAGCGGCCAATACCCCAGTACCTGTAGAAACGGCAGATATGCTGCGCACCCAGGCGGTATCCCTACTGGAAGAGGTAATAAAAGATGCGCGCAGCATCAGCCATACCCTTAATAGCCAGTATGTTATTACCAAAGGATTGGTAGCTTCTGTAAAAAAAGAAGTAGATTACAAATGCAAGGCAACAGGCATGCATTGCGATGTGCTGGTTACCGGCGACTATTACAGCCTGGATGATGAGAAAGAGTTAATCGTCTTCCGCATGGTGCAGGAATCGATAGCAAATGTGGTGAAACACGCCGGTGCAACGCATATGGATATTAAGATGCACTATGAGCCCGAACATTTTACAGTAACGATAACCGATAACGGCAAAGGCTTTAATACAACAGCCCCTGCCGGTGAAAGCTCGGGTATCGGGTTGATGAACATGCAAAACAGGGCCCGTTTCATAAATGGCACGCTTCATATACGCTCTGCCAGCGGTTCGGGTACCGAAGTAATATTATCCGTAAACACTACTACCACCAAATGAAAAAGGAAAAAAAGTATAGCGTAGCATTGGCCGATGACCACTCCATTCTCCGAACGGGATTGATATTCATCATCAATTCCTTTCCCGATTTTCATGTAGACATAGAAGCCGGTAGCGGCGATGAACTGCTGGATAAAATAGCCGATGCCAAACGCAAACCCGATGTATGTATTATGGATGTGAATATGCCCGGCATGAATGGATATGATACTACCAAGGAATTGAAAAAGATGTGGCCCAACATCGGCGTACTGGCCTTATCTATGCACCACAACGAGTTTAGCGTTATCAAAATGCTGCGCAGCGGTGCATCGGGCTACCTGCCCAAAGAAACCGGCCCTGTAGAGCTGGAGGAGGCACTGACATCTATTATTAATGGCGCCATCTACTATTCTGACCTGGTGTCTGAGAAAACCGTTGCACAGGCATCGGATGCCAGCCTCGCGAAATCGCAGAAATTCACCAAAGCCGAACTGGAATTTCTCGCCTATTGCTGCAGTGATTATACCTACAAAGAGATAGCCGAAAAAATGGGCCTCAGCTTCCGTACCATCGATTGGTATCGCGACCGCCTGTTTGAAAAGCTAAAGATAAAAACACGCACCGGCCTGGCTGTATTTGCCTTCCAGATAGGTGTTGAACCGATTGCATAGTATGTATTGTAAGACTGGGAGAGAAAGAAAAAAAGGGTTTACAGGGTCAAACAAACAAACAGTGCAAAAGTATTACGCGTTCTTGTAAAAAACACCGGTGTTTTTCACAGTATTTCAGGTTTTTTCCGGGCAATGTTAAGGTTCTGTCATAAACGGCTGCGGCACGTGGTGCTGGCATAGTTATTTAAAAACATCCCGCAGTATATGTTTTAAACTATAAAAACGTTTTTATGACACAAGTAAATCAACCCGGCCAAACT
>CAMLKS010000325.1 GCA_946480675.1 uncultured Bacteroidota bacterium | reverse complement strand
CCTCACAACCAATGTTATAGCCCCCGCTATGGTTTGGTCGTTCTCCAGGTCTGCGGGATCGCTGCAGGTAAAATTGAGGCCGGTATTGGTGTATAGCTGCAAATTATTGGTAGCGTTCTGTGCTGTTGCACAGAACGGCAGATACCATAACAAAACCAGCAGGGTTATAATTCGCATGCAGCAGGAATAATT
Organism: uncultured Bacteroidota bacterium; assembly: GCA_946480675.1. Next base: position 3,363 of record CAMLKS010000325.1, on the reverse strand, counting down.
CGCAGAGGTATTTTGATATTGTTGGTAAAAATAGTTGTTTTGTGTATCATTTAAAACAAATATGAAGCGTACTTGCTTACCCCTTTTTTTCTCAGCATTATTCATCTGTCTTTCTTTTTTTGCTAAAGCACAAAATGTAGGGGCTTACCCCACTACATTGGATTTTCGCCTTGGCGGTGGCCTTAGCGAAAGCCAGGTGATCAACATTTCCAACACATCGGGTAAAAAAGTGCAATTCAAGTTGTACCTCAACGATTGGGTACGCGACAGTATGGGTGGCCATATTTATTATCGCGCTGATACACTCAGCCGCTCCTGCGCCAAATGGGTGGCCCTTAGCGATAATTTCGTAGAACTTGAATCCGGCCAGGTGAAACAAGTGACGGTAAAGCTTTCTATGCCGGCCGATGCTGAAGCTACCAAAGAAATGAAATGGGCGATGCTTTTCATAGAAACGGTGAAGGAAGCGAATGCTACAAATGACAAAACAACACAGGCCAGTGTAAACAACCTGCTGCGTATAGGGGTGCATATATACCAAACGCCGCCAGCACTTACTAATAAAGAAGTAAAGGTTTATGACCTGAAGCCTTCTCCTGAAGGGCTGAATATTTACAACCTGATTTGCCAGAACACGGGCGATGTAATGCTGGAATGCAAATCGTACCTGGAACTGGCAGCTATCAGCGATGGCAGCAAAACCAAGTTAGACCCGATAGAGTTTCCCATGTTCCCCGGGCAAAAGCGATATGTGAGCTTTGAGTTACCCAAAAACATGGCGAAAGGAAAATACTCGGTGCTGGGCGTGGTAGATGGCGGCGAAGATATGTCGCTGGAAGCTATTGAAAGCCAATTGGAAGTGAAATAAAGCCTTATAATCGCAGGTTAATTTTCTATTACATCATTAACAACTCGTTTGCAAATGTTAATCAGTTGTTATACATTCGTATCATAATACGATGCATTATTCATTTTGTATCGGTTAAGGAAGAGAGTTTATATAGAGAAATAATTTAACCTGCCAAGGTTATGATGAAGAGGATCCTTACCATTATTGTTTTACTTATGGCTTTTGCAGCCCGTACCCTGGCAGAATCGGGTACCGCACAGCAATCTATACTATTGAATTTACTACCCATTATAGAAATTGCCAACATATCCGGCAATACCATCAGCCTTTCTTTCAATACGATATCTCAATACGAAAACGGGCTTAATACCGGCAAACAGGTATTTAAAGTACGTTCCAACAGGGGTTTTATGGTTTCTGTAAGCGCCGATGCCCCTACTTTCTCTTATAGTGGCACCGGCACTTCTGAAAAAGCAATGCCTGTTGATAACACATTATTTCTGTCGCTGGTAGAAAACAGTACGAAGGGCGAAATAGCTAATGGCGTACATACGGATATGCCCTTATCTGCTACCGCAAAAGATATACTTGTAAACTGTGGCCGCGGCGATGAGCAAAGCTTTGCAGTGAACTATAAAGCAAAACCGGATCTTACATACCCTGCCGGCAACTACCAGGTAGGCATTATATATACGGCTACACAACCATAGCCTCCCTAACCCCATGAAAACTACAGCCACACATTCTTGTGTGGCTTTTTTGTTTATGTTCTAAAACGGATAGGCTATTCTCCTCTTTACTGTGGCATAGATTTTTAGACAATGCGGCAAACTGCTTTTATGAGGTGTTCTGTATTTATTTTGGGTATTTCTATGCTCTTAGCTGCATCTTCTTGTAGAAGCAGTAAAAAAAGGAACAATCCCTGCAGGTCGAATGTGATATGCACCGAAATGTTTGCAATGGTAACTATAAACATTAAAGACAGTACCGGTGAAGGTGTGAAACTGGATAGCGCTTATACCATAAGGAAGAGTACTAATGAAAAGATACACCATGAACAAACCACGTTTATAGATGGTTCTTACATTGTGCTGGATGACAACTATCACAAAAAATTCGTGAACACAAACGACAGCTTCTACTTTTACGGATTTTTAAATGGTAAGCAGGCAGTTAAAGAAGGCTACCTGATAACCAGCGACTGCTGCCACATCCGGAAGGCAGGCGGCAATACAGATGTTACACCCAAATAATTTACAATCGCGACAGTGTAGACGTACACGTATCATTTACCGTAGCGCCAGCTACTCTATATGAGATGATGATCGTATTGTCATCAAAAGTACCGTTACCGCTAAACGTCACGCCATTAATAGACTGTGCAGGAATTACAAGTGTGTTATCGGCCGGATTCAGGTTAGCGTAAATTATATTGCTCCATACGCCACTCCACAGGCCTTTAAAGTTCACACGATTCTGGGTTGTCTGGTCTTTCTCTACATCTACGGTATCACCTACATTACCCCCTTGTGTACAAGCGGCCTGCTCCCTGAATAAACCTATCAAGCCATCTGCCGCATTGCTGTATGGAAGCACGGTAAGTGTCATGGTAGAATCGGTGAAACCGCTACTCTGGCTGGAGCCACGCACTATTACATCATAGGTACCTGCTTTTACGCGTGTACATTTTATAGTCAGCATGGTATTGAATGAGGGCTTGCCTATCGTAATGGGCGTAAAGGTAGCTGTAGCACCAGCCGGTAAGTTCCTCACCGCCATCATAATATCTTCTATCTTGCCGGATGTCCTTTCTATAGATAGTTGCATAGTACCTTCCCCTATGCGCTCCATGGTCAGGTCTTTCACGCCATTGATTTTATATTTCAGGTCGCCGTAGTTATTGCCATAGTCAGGTACAGGGGCTTCTGTTTTACTGCCGCAACTGCTTATCAATGCTGCCATAGCTATAGCCGCAACGGACATACACTTCCTGCCTATGCTTTGAAACTTTACCATTTTACTAAGATAAGGAATGTTGGGTTACGTTTATAATTATTGTCTCCCGGCTAATATGCACAACTTGTTGATAGATTTACAGTTCAAAAAATAAGTAAAAAAACTATTTTAGAGAAAATTTACACTATGGACACCCAAAAAGTTGACATGTACATCATGGCTAACAGCAAATACTTTGAAAGCCATCAGATTGCCATCATCCGCGATATGCTATTAAAGGCCGACGAATCCCGCTGGATGAATATACAGGCGCTGGACCTGAAAGACCCCATTACTATGCTTATTATTTCTCTTCTCGGCGGCCAGTTAGGTATCGACCGTTTTGTACTGGGCGAAACCGGCCTCGGCCTGGCCAAGCTGCTCACCTGCGGTGGCCTTGGTATCTGGGCCATTGTTGACTGGTTCCTGATTATGGGCCGTGCAAAGGAAATAAATATGCAGAAACTGCAAATGGCGCTGTACTAATGCTGTAACAGATGAAGCCGTCAGAAACCATA
>CAMLKS010000324.1 GCA_946480675.1 uncultured Bacteroidota bacterium | reverse complement strand
CATCACGGCTGGCAACCTGTCTATCGCAAACCCTCCGGCTACTATGAACGGATATCAATACCGTTGTTTTGCTGCCGGCACCTGTGTACCTGCAGATACCTCTAATGCCGTAACACTTACAGTAAATACGGCGCCACTTATTACCACACATCCGGCCAATACCAATATGACCGTATGCGCAGGTGCGGGTACTGCATCTTGTACTACCACAGCTACAGGCACTGCTATAACCTACCAATGGCAGGTAAATGCCGGAAGCGGATGGACAAATATTGCGACCGGTGGCGTATATACCATTACAGCAGGCAGTCTTAGCATTGTTAATCCCCCGGCCACAATGAATGGCTACCTGTACCGCAGTTTCGTAACAGGCACCTGTACACCGGCCGATACATCGAATGCTGCAACACTGACCGTAAATACAGCACCTGTCTTTACCGTGCAGCCTGCCAATACAAACATGACTGTGTGTGAAGGCGCAGGCACTGCATCCTGTTCAGCAACTGCTACGGGCACCAATGTATCTTATCAATGGCAGGTAAATACCGGAAGCGGATGGACAAATATTACTACAGGTGGTGTATACAACATCACCGCAGGCAACTTAAGTATAATGACCCCACCGGCCGGTATGCATGGCTATCTGTACCGTGCCTATGCTACCGGCACATGCCTCCCTTCAGATACATCAGGCGCAGTAGCACTGACGGTACGCAGGGCACCCGTAGTAACAGGGCACCCAACATCGATAACGCGCTGCGAAGGCATCAATGATACGTTTACCGTAGCGGCTACAGGGTATAATCTTACCTACCAATGGCAGGTAAATACCGGCACTGGCTGGAACAATGTACCGGTTACAGGCTATAGCGGGCAAACAACAACCAGCCTTATAGTGCTGGCGCCAACGGCATCTTTCAACGGCTATCAGTATCGTTGTGTAGTAACAGGTGGGTGCGCTCCGCCGGCTACATCAAATGCTGCTACGCTCAACATCTTATCACAACCGGTAATTACCTTCCATCCTCTGAACATTACCCGTTGTGAAGGTATCAATGATACTTTTGTAGTTACAGCTACAGGCTATAATCTTTCCTACCAATGGCAATACAATGCAGGCTCCGGATGGACGAACGTGCCGTTAGCAGGCTATGCAGGCCACAAGGATGATACATTATATGCCTATGCCCCACCTGTAGCGCTTAATGGTTATCAATACCGTTGCGTGGTTACCGGCGGCTGTGGCGGCACTGCTACTTCAAATGCAGCTACGCTTACGCTTTATGGCAAACCTGCTATTACATCACAACCTGTAAATACTGCAGTTTGTGTAGGCTCAACGGCATCTTTCACAGTTGGCACAACGGGAACTAACCTTACCTACCAGTGGCGTGTAAACATTGGCAGCGGGTGGGCCAATGTATCGAATGGCGGCATCTATTCGGGGGCTACAACCAATACATTAAGCATAACAGGTGCGCCGCTTACCAGTGCAGGCAACTATCAATGTATCATATCAGGTACATGTGCGCCACCTGCCACAACCAATACGGTTACTTTATGGATATATACAGCCCCTGGCATCACTTCTCAGCCTACCGATAAAATCGTTTGTGCAGGGTCAAATACATCTATCAGCGTGAATGCATCCGCTAATGGCGGCACGCCTATCTCCTATCAGTGGGAGGTAGATAATGGTTCGGGTTATACAGCGCTTACCAATGGTGCGCCATATTCCGGTGTTAATACCAATACACTCAACATTACGGCAGCACCTGCGGCACTCGATGGCTACAGATATCGCTGCGTTGTTTCTACACCTTGCACCCCAAGTGTTACTTCTACGGCAGCACGCTTAACGGTGAAAGGATTGCCAACCATCACGCAGCACCCTGTGCCCAGTACGGTGTGCCCGGGTAGCATCGCCACCTTCAGCGTTGCCGCTACAGGCGCAGGCCTTACTTACCAATGGCAGGTAAATACCGGCAGCGGATGGAGCAACGTACCGGCAACATCGGACTACTCAGGTAACAATTCGCCTACCCTCACCGTTAACGTACAAAAAAGCATGGCAAGCAACCTGCTGCGTTGTATAGTAAGTGGCGATTGCGCACCGCCGGCAATCAGCAACAGTGCATTACTTACGGCCTTGATAACGGTAGATATTAAATGGCACGACCAGTCGGACAGTGTTTGTTCGGGCGGTATGACACGTATATCGTTGGGTGCCAGCGGCACATCATTGCGCTACCAGTGGCAGGTTAAGAATGCTAATGGTACCTATAGCGATCTGTTACCGATACCTCCTTACTCGGGTATCACAACAGATTCTTTACGCATCGTAGATGCCCCCGATAGCCTTGATGGAAAAATATACCGTTGCAAGGTGTATGAAACCATTGTTTGTAATCAAATAGAATACACGGGCGATATACCACTACATGTAACACAGTCTCCCGATATTACACCGGGCGCTTATACCGTTCCATTCTTCAGCAGTGTCAGCTTTAGTGTAACACCTGATGGCACTAAATATCAATGGCAGGAAAATAAAAACGACGGTGCCGGCTTCCGCAACCTGAATGAGAACAGCACATACAGCGGCGTATATACGAATACCTTAACCATAAAACCGGTTTCTTTCCAGATGAGTGGTTATTGGTACCGTTGCCTTATAGATGGTGTGTGCGTAACACCGATGCTTAGTAAAGCAGGCAGGCTGACTGTAGACCCGGCACTGGCAGTAAGCAATGTTTCTGAAAAGAACGATATCAATATGCAGGTGTATCCTAACCCGCTTTCAGGCACACAGCTTACAGTACGCTTTGACAAGATACTGAAAGGCGAAACTACGGTGAGGGTGCTTGACAAGCTGGGTAAGCTGGTATACAATAGCAAAATAAGCCTGGATGCGCAACATAGCACCGTACTTGAATTGCAGCAGCTGGCTGCTGGTATGTATATGTTGCAGGTAGTGAATGAAAATGAAGCGATCAACCAAACGGTACAGTTCGTAAAGCAATAACAACTGTAATATCTCGATAAGAAATGCCCCGATATCGGGGCATTTCTTATTTATGCTCTGTTAATCGCTTGTTAACCGAATGCAAATGACGGGTTAAGGCCTCTTGCATTTTCTCTTTTACCTACATCTCAACCCATATTTGCATCACAAACAAACACACATGCAATGAAATCAATAACCTTCATCTTTATTTTTCTTTCGCTGCTATCTATAGCCACGCATGCGCAAAGTACCCAACCTGCCGCCACGCAACAGGTATCCATGTCTCTGGGCAATGTGATAGAAATAAAGCTGCATAGCAATACCATTAGCTTACCTTTCACTACTGTTAACGATTATGCCAATGGCGTAACATCTTCAGAGCAGCAAATACTGGTAAGCTCTAACAAAAACTTCAATGTGCGTGTAAAATCCCGCAAGTCGCGATTTGGCTACGCAGGCAATGAAAAAGACCCTAAAATGCCACTGTCGGTTTTAAAAGTAAAAGTTGCAAATAATCAAACCAATGGACAAATAAGCAGTGGTCATAC
>CAMLKS010000323.1 GCA_946480675.1 uncultured Bacteroidota bacterium | reverse complement strand
AATGTAGATTATGTATCGCCACGCCGCTATTATGGTGCTGATTTTCAGTTGAAAATACCCAACCGCAAAGGCTTTTCGGAAATACGGGCTGAATATATACGCGGTACGCAAACCGCTACCGCTACCGCATCTGAAACACCGGGTTCCTATCCTGTTAGTTCAGCTACAGGCGCAGCATCGCCATTGTATATCCGCGATTTTGATGGTATCTACCTGTATTATATACAACACCTGGGCAGCGAAAAGCACCAGGCTATACTGAAGTATGACTGGTACGACCCAAACAAAGCAGTAAAAGGGTTGGAAGTAGACCCTATAAAAGGTTTTACAGCTGCAGATGTGAGGTATAATACTGCAGGCATTGGCTATATGTATCACATCAATGCACACGTAAAGATGACACTGTTCTACGACTGCATCATGAATGAAGAAACCAAAGTGGCCGGCTATACCAGGGATATAAAAGACAATATCTTTACCTGCAGGGTACAATTCCGGTTCTAATCGTAAAGCATACAAATATATAAATAGCGGCATTCACGGCCGCTATTTTCAGTTTTTGAGCTATAATCAGCATCTTTGCCCAAATTTTTCAACAAAGTCGGGAATGAACCTAGAATTCAATAAGAACGAAGATGCGATGAAGCTGGCCGTGAGCCAGATGAAGCAACGTCATGCACAGGTAAGCCTCGGTGGTGGTAAGAAAGCAATAGAAAAAGCACGCGAGAAGGGTAAGATGACCCCACGCGAGCGCATACAATACCTTATAGATAAAGACAGCACATTTACGGAAATAGGCGCCTTTGCCGGCTGGGAAATGTACCAGGAACATGGTGGCTGCCCTGCAGCAGGCACGGTAGCCGGCCTTGGTTATATACATGGCCGCCAGTGTGTGGTAGTAGCCAATGATAATACGGTGAAAGCCGGTGCATGGTTCCCGATAACCGGTAAGAAAAACCTGCGCCTGCAGGAAATAGCTATGGAGAACCACCTGCCGGTGGTATATATAGTGGATAGTGCGGGTGTGTACCTGCCGATGCAGGATGAGATATTTCCAGATAAAGAGCACTTTGGCCGCATCTTTCGCAATAATGCGCAGATGAGTGCCATGGGTATTACCCAGATAGCTGCCGTGATGGGTAGCTGTGTGGCGGGTGGTGCTTACCTGCCTATTATGAGCGATGAAACACTGATGGTAGAAGGTAATGGTTCTATCTTCCTGGCAGGGCCTTACCTGGTGAAAGCTGCCATTGGCGAGAATGCCGACCTGCAAGAACTGGGTGGCGCGAAAATGCACACGGAAGTAAGTGGTATAGCAGACTATAAATTTGACACAGAGCAGGAGTGCCTGGACCAGGTGCGCCGTATTATAGATAAGATAGGCGAACAGCCACGGGCTGGTTTTGACCGTGTAACACCTGCAGCACCTAAAAAAGATGAGAACGAGATATATGGGCTGGTATCTGTAGAGAACACGAAGGCTTATGATGTAGTAGAAGTGGTAGAGCGGCTAGTGGACAATTCAGAGTTCGACCAATTTAAACAAGACTATGGCAAGACCATTGTGTGCGGGTATGCACGCATAGATGGCTGGGCTGTGGGTATAGTAGCCAATCAACGTAAAATAGTGAAGAGCGGTAAGGGGGAAATGCAATTGGGTGGTGTTATCTATAACGATAGCGCCGACAAGGCTGCCCGTTTTATACAAAACTGTAACCAGAAGAAAATACCGCTGGTATTCCTGCAAGATGTTACCGGCTTTATGGTGGGTACGCGTAGCGAGCAGAGTGGTATCATTAAAGATGGTGCGAAGCTGGTAAATGCGGTATCGAACAGTGTGGTACCGAAAATAACCATCGTGATAGGTAACTCTTACGGTGCGGGTAACTACGCTATGTGCGGTAAGGCATACGATCCTCGCTTTATATATGCATGGCCCAATGCCAAGATAGCCGTGATGGGTGGTGAGCAAGCCGCTAAAACGCTGCTACAGATACAAGTAGCAGCCATGAAGAGCAAAGGACAGGAAATAGATGCAGAAAAAGAAAAAGAACTGCTGAAGCAGATAACGGATAAGTACAACGCACAAACATCGGCCTACTATGCAGCTGCGCGCCTGTGGGTAGATGAGATAATAGACCCGCTGGAAACACGCCGAGTGATAAGCGAAGGCATAAATGCTGCGAACCACAACCCGGATGTAAAGGAGTTTAAGACCGGGGTTTTCCAGGTGTAAGGACCAGCGAATTATCTATAGAACAAATGCCCTGCTAAGCAGGGCATTTGTTTTTTTTAAGGGTATAATTTTTATACCTTACTATATATGGATAAGGTGTCGGCATTTTTCGAAGCATATGAAGCACGTTTCAACCAATCGCTGAAAGGCGAGGTGGATGTGGAAGGCACTATGGCTGCATTTGCAGATAGCTTTACAGAGGCGAGCCCGGCAGGTGTTATAAGTGGCAAAAATGACGAAACATTCAAAGACACCATTCCCAAGGGTTATGAATTTTACAGGAGCATAGGTACGCAATCGATGAAAATCATGGCGCTGGATATTACCTGGCTGAATGATATGCATGTGATGGCCAAAGTATGCTGGCAGGCCATTTACCAGAAGAAAGACGGTAATAAAGAAACCATCAATTTTGATGTATTCTATTTTCTGCAAAAACAAAATGGGGCACTAAAGATATTTGCCTACATCACAGGTGATGAACAAGCTGTGTTGAAAGAACGCGGGCTGATATAATTTCTCCATTCTATTAATTAAACCTTCTACATTTTCTGCTATCTAATCTTTATAAAGTAAAAGATTATGAAAGCGATGAAGACAGGTATGTTGTTACTGATACTAACGGTGGGTATTGTGGCTGAAAGTGCGGCGCAGGTAGTAGTAAGGGTGCGACCTGTGAGACCCAGAGCCGCAGTAGTGTTTCATATGCCGCCGCCCCCATCGCCAAGGTATGTATGGGTAGCAGAAGACTGGAGGCCACGTGGCAGGAGCTATGTATGGAGTGGAGGATATTATGTGGTGCCACCCCATCCACGCGCAGTATGGGTGCCCGGGCAATGGGTAAACAGGCATCGCGGATGGATATGGGTACCCGGCAGGTGGAGGCGTTAGAAGATAGGAATAGGTTTTTTAGATGTTTGAAACGGAAAGGGCTATATGCATAAGCGTATAGCCCTTTCCGTATTCGTATAGTTGATTGCTACATTTTTTCTATTATACCGGCGATGCCCTGGCCGCCACCTACGCAGGCAGTAACAATGCCGTATTTCTTGCCCAGGCTTTCCATGTCATTCAGCAATTGTATTGTAAGTTTTGCACCGCTGCAACCTAACGGGTGGCCTAAGGATATAGCGCCACCGTTGATGTTTACTTTATCCGCATCGATGCCTAGTTCGCGTATCACCGCTATGGATTGTGATGCAAAGGCTTCGTTTAGCTCAAACAGGTCGATGTCAGACAGGTTCATATTTGCCTGCTTTAATACTTTAGGTACCGCAGCTATCGGCCCTATACCCATAATGCGCGGATCGACACCGGCA
>CAMLKS010000322.1 GCA_946480675.1 uncultured Bacteroidota bacterium | reverse complement strand
TACGGAACTGTATGGCGATCGCCAGGTGAAAGACGATAAAGCAATGGTAGGTGGTATGGCCGAGCTGAATGGCATGCCGGTAATGGTAATGGGCCAGCAGAAGGGTATTAATACCAAGATGCGCCAGATGCGCAACTTTGGTATGGCCAACCCGGAAGGCTACCGCAAGGCACTGCGCCTGATGAAGATGGCAGAGAAATTTAACCGTCCCATAGTTACCTTGATAGATACCCCGGGTGCATACCCCGGCCTGGAAGCTGAAGAGCGCGGACAGGGCGAGGCCATTGCCCGCAATTTGTTCGAGATGGTGAACCTGAAAGTACCGGTTATCTGCATCATCATAGGTGAAGGGGCATCAGGTGGTGCATTGGGTATAGGTATAGGGGATAAGGTGGTGATGCTGGAAAACACATGGTACACCGTTATCTCTCCGGAATCCTGCTCATCCATCCTGTGGCGTAGCTGGAATTATAAAGAAAAAGCTGCCGAACAACTGAAGCTTACCTCTGAAGATATGAGTGGCTTTGGCCTGGTGGATGACGTGATAGGTGAACCACTGGGTGGCGCACATGCAGCACCGGAGGAAATGGCCGAAAGCATCAAGAATTACCTGCTGGAAACCCTGCCGGCACTGCAAAAGCAGACGGCGGAACAACGTATAGAACAGCGCATAGAGAAGTTCTCTAAAATGGGCTTTTACGACGAAGTATCTGAATAATTTTTTGATCATACATATTAATTCTTCTTTTTTAAAATGAACCAATTTCGCGGTACGGGTGTAGCACTGGTTACACCATTCTCGGGCGATGGCAGCATAGACTATGCATCGCTTGAAAAACTGATAGACCATGTGATAAACGGCGGTGTGAACTACCTGGTAGCGCTGGGTACCACAGCTGAAACCCCAACCCTTACTGCGAAGGAAAAGAAGGAAGTATTAGCATATATACTAGCCAGGTGCAGTGGCCGTGTACCCGTGGTATGCGGTATCGGTGGCAACAACACTGCCGAGGTTATCGAAAACCTGAACGAATACGACCTGAGTGGTGTAGCCGGTATTCTTAGCGTAGTGCCATACTACAATAAGCCTACGCAGGAAGGTATCTATCAGCATTTCAAAGCCATAGCGCAGGCTACCGACAAGCCTATTATATTATACAATGTACCAGGCCGTACAGTTACCAATATGCTGCCTGCTACTACACTGAGGCTGGCCAATGAGTTTAAAAACGTGGTAGCCGTAAAAGAGGCCAGTGGCAATATGAGCCAATGCATGGACCTAGTAGCCGGTAAACCTTCACACTTTGCTGTGCTGTCGGGCGATGATGACCTGGTGTTGCCGCAGGTAGCTATAGGTATGGAAGGCGTTATATCCGTAGCTGCCAATTGCTATACCAAAGACTTTACCACTATGGTAAATGAAGCATTGGCGGGTAACTATACAATGGCTCAAAAGCTGCATTACAAACTGCTGGAAGGCATTCGCCTGCTGTTTGCAGATGGTAACCCTGCAGGTGTGAAGTTTGTGCTGAGCGAAATGGGCATCTGTACTAACAACCTGCGTTTGCCATTGGTACCCGCCACTGCTGATACCATGCAGAAAACAAAGGCCTACATGGCATCAAACAAATAAGCCTTTCCAGTTGTTATTACCTATACCTTAACCGTTTATATAAGAGCGGTTATTAATAGGTAATTGTGTACCTTTGCGCTGCTAAAACGAAAACTTAGAAATACTGATAATTATGAGTACTACAACACGCTCACAAATCGACTTCAAACTGCCTTATAAGGTAAAAGACATGAGCCTGGCAGAGTGGGGCCGTAAAGAAATAAAACTGGCAGAGGCAGAAATGCCGGGCCTGATGTCTATCCGTGCTGAATATGGTGCACAGAAGCCACTGAAAGGCGCACGTATAGCGGGCTGCCTGCACATGACCATCCAAACTGCAGTGCTGATAGAAACACTGGTAGAACTGGGTGCTGAGGTAAAATGGAGCTCTTGCAACATCTTCTCTACACAAGACCACGCTGCTGCTGCTATAGCTGCTGCCGGTATAGGTGTATATGCCTGGAAAGGCCAGACACAGGCAGAAGCAGACTGGTGCATCGAGCAGACACTATTCTTTGGTAGCGAAGACCGCCCGCTGAATATGATACTGGACGATGGCGGCGACCTGACAAACATGGTGTTTGATAACTATACAGAACTGGTACAGCACATAAAAGGCCTGAGCGAAGAAACAACAACAGGTGTACACCGCCTGTATGAGCGTATGCAGAAAGGTACATTGCCTATCCCAGCTATCAACGTAAACGATTCTGTTACCAAATCAAAATTCGATAACAAATACGGTTGTAAAGAATCCCTGGTAGACTCTATACGTCGCGCTACCGATGTAATGATGGCCGGTAAAGTGGCTGTAGTAGGTGGTTACGGGGATGTAGGTAAAGGCTCTGCAGAATCGTTACGTGGTGCCGGTGCCCGTGTTATTGTTACCGAGATAGACCCTATCTGCGCGCTGCAAGCTGCTATGGATGGCTTTGAAGTAAAGAAAATGATAGACGCTGTAAAAGAAGCGGATATCATCGTTACAGCTTCAGGCTGCCGCGACCTGATAACAGAGCAACACTTTCGCCTGATGAAGGACAAAGCTATCGTTTGTAACATCGGCCACTTCGATATCGAAATAGATATGGCATGGCTGAATGGCAAATACGGCAATACCAAAGATACCATCAAACCACAGGTAGACCTGTATAACATAGATGGCAAAGACATCATAGTGCTGGCAGAAGGCCGCCTGGTGAACCTGGGTTGTGCTACCGGCCACCCTTCATTTGTAATGAGTAACTCTTTCAGCAACCAGACACTGGCGCAGATAGAACTGTGGAATAATCACAGCAACTATGAGAACAAAGTGTATGTGCTGCCTAAGCACCTGGATGAGAAAGTAGCCCGCTTGCACCTTGCTAAAATAGGTGTGGAACTGGACGTACTGACAGATGCACAAGCTGACTACCTGGGTATAGCTAAAGATGGCCCTTACAAAGCTGAGCACTACCGCTACTAATAAATAAAGAACTAGGTTATAGTAAGGCTTCCTTTGGGGAGCCTTATTTTTTTGTTGTGTTTTGTTGTGTTTTTGCTGAAAATATTTTGTTCCGGATTGTTCCAAAAACTAAGCAGTTTGATGTGCGGTGATATAACTGACTGAATATCAGATAAGTTCCATATGATTTGTTTCTTTTTGTTTCCGGTTTTCATAAGTAGAATTTGTTGTGTTTTGTTGTGAAAAACTATACGGACATATATTGATTTTAATCGTTTTTTAATGTAGCTTAGTGTGCAGGTCTGATTTCTGCACATAGCGTATTATATCAAATATACGTTATTTTAACCAATAAACTTTACCGATATGCGCCTATTTGTAATCCTGATTTTTCTTATTAATACCGTATTTGCACAAGCGCAACACAACCTTATTTATCCCGATGTGTTGGAGCTTAAAGGGAAGGTGAAAGAGGTGACTATACATAGCGGGGATAGCATCAGTAAAGTG
>CAMLKS010000321.1 GCA_946480675.1 uncultured Bacteroidota bacterium | reverse complement strand
TCGGGTTTTGATATAGCTACACAACCACTGGATGTAAAACGCTCTGTAGGCTACCTACCTGAAGCCAACCCGCTATACTATGATATGTATGTGCGGGAATTTCTTGAATTCAGCGCTGGCGTGCATAAGCTTTCCAATGTCAAACAGCGTATAGAGCAGATGATAGACATTACCGGCCTGGGTAAGGAAGCCCATAAAAAGATAGGTATGCTATCGAAAGGCTACAAGCAGCGTGTGGGCCTGGCACAAGCTATGCTGCACGATCCGCAGGTGCTGATATTGGATGAACCGACATCGGGCCTCGACCCTAACCAACTGGCAGAGATACGCGACCTGATATTGCGTATAGGTAAAGAAAAAACGGTATTACTTTCCACACACATCATGCAGGAAGTGCAGGCGATGTGCAGCCGCGTCATCATCATAAATAACGGCAAAATCGTTGCCGACGATAGTATAGATAAGATACAACAAGTTAACAGCACCCAAGGCATACTTTTAGTATCATTTGAAAAAGCGGTGGACACCACTCTTTTCCAAGAGCTTAAAAATCTGAAACAGTACGAAGCTATCGGTCAGAACAAATATAAAATGACAACTGACAAACCAGAGGAGTTGCGCAAGGAAGTAATGCAACTGGCACTGAACCACGATATCAATATCAGTTCGCTGCAGGCCGAAACACAATCGCTGGAAGATGTGTTCCGCTCGCTAACGGTAAAAAACTAAACTAGCTTATGCAACGTGTACAAACGCTGATACAGAAAATATCGGAACTGGCAAACAGGCAAAACCCTGACCTGATAGAAGTAGACCTGATGATGGACTATACCCGCGTATTGTATGCCGACCTTGCCGAATGGCGCAATCGCCTGGTATTTACCAACCAGGTGCCACAGCCGGAAACAACACCTCCTGCCAACGTACCGCAAGTGCAGGAAGCAATACCGGAAGCAACGCAGGAAATCATTCCGGAACCTGTAGTACCGCCCGTTACACCGGCAGTACAACAGCAAGAAACTGCCGCCATACCGCAGCAGGAAATGGTAGCAGTAATAAAAGACGATGCCCCGCATGAAACCCATGTATCGGAAGCACGGCATGAGGCATTAGCGCAAAGTACCGTAGCATCTGAAACAGCCTATGCGTCCCGCATTCCTGCTGAAAGCATACAAAGCATGATAGGCATCAACGATAAATACCAGTTTATAAGCGAGTTGTTCGGCAATAATAAAGATGATTATGATGCGGTGATAGAAGAGCTGGAAACTTTTGAAAATTACCCGCAAGCCCTAAGTTGGCTCAATACCTATACCGGCAACAGGTATAACTGGGACTATGAACATGAAACTGTACAGTCGTTCCTCAGTATTATTGAACGCTATTATTTTTCCCGATAATTTATTCGAAGAAGAACTCTTCCGACTTACGCTTGAAAATTGGTATATACCATCCACCACGTATGCCGAATAGTATATCAATACGCTGCTTGTCATCCGGGCGCATTACATCATACAGGTAATCTCTGCGGCCTTGGGTAAAGCCTGCCGTTATATCCAGGCCTATGTGAAAGTTGATAAGCCCGTCGTTGGCAAAATAAGTATAGGCAATGTACTCCTCTATAAAAATGCCATTGGTAAGCCTGTCGTAGCCTTTACGGTTCTCTTTGGTTATTTGTACAATGTCAGCACTGCGTTCAAAGATGTTTATCTTATGCTGCATAAAGCCTACAGTAGTTAGCGCCAGTAAGCCATTATCGCTGCTCTTTTTGCCAAAGTTGAATATCTTACCTGCCTGCACCCCTATCATGTAGCCACGCTCGAAAGTACCAACGCCCTTACGGTAACCATTCTGGTCTAATAAAAACCCATTGGCATCCTTCAGGTTTATCATCAGGCTGTCTTCTTTTATCTTATTGCCTACAATGAAGTCTATCTTAGGGCCAAACATCCAGTTGCTGGTTGTTTTATACATCACCCCGCCGCCAAGCCTGTAACTTGTTCCAAAACGTTTGGCCATATCTCCACCCGGCTGGTCCAGTCCTGCATTGATGGCAAAAACCACACCTTTACGCGCAGGTTTTTTTTCAGTAGTACCAAAAAGGTCTTCCTGAGCATAGCCACCTGATATACAAACTGCAGTAGTAAGAAGCGAAAGGATGATTTTTTTCATTATACCTGCCAGATAATTTTTGATGCCGTGAAGATAACGCAAATACTTTGTTCCCAACTGTTACAGAAGCGATAAAAACATTCGCGTGACAGATTTATTGTTTTGACGAATAAAGCCTAAAGCGTAGGTTTGCAGCCGTAAAATACACATATGTTCAACTTACAGATGGTTGACTTAAAACGTCAATATGCAAAGATAAAAACCGAGGTAGATGCCGCAATACAAAATGTGGTGGATAGCACTGCCTTCATAGGCGGGCCCGATGTGCAGGAGTTTGGCAAAGAACTGGCACAATACCTGGGCGTAAAACACGTAATACCCTGTGCTAATGGAACGGATGCCTTGCAGATAGCCCTGATGGCGCTGGACCTGAAACCCGGCGATGAGGTGATCACCACATCTTTCACCTATATAGCTACAGTAGAAGTAGTAGCCCTGCTGCGCCTGAAGCCTGTGTTTGTAGATGTAGATGCCGATACCTTTACCATGAACATCGATGCGCTGAAAAAGGCTATCACGCCAAATACCAAAGCCATCATACCCGTGCACCTGTATGGGCAGGCTGCTAATATGGAGCCTGTGCTGGCAATAGCCAAAGAACACAACATACCTGTAATAGAAGATAACGCGCAAGCTATTGGCGGCAGCTACACCTTTGCCGATGGCACGAAGAAGAAAACAGGTACTATGGGATTGATGGGTACAACTTCTTTCTTCCCCAGTAAGAACCTGGGCTGCTATGGCGATGGTGGCGCTATGTTTACCAACGATGATGCTCTGGCTGAAAAGCTGAAAATGATAGCCAACCACGGGCAGAAAGTGCGTTACTACCACGAAATGGTAGGCTGCAACAGCAGGCTGGATAGCATACAGGCTGCCGTACTGCGCATCAAGCTGAAACATCTGGACGAATATTGCGATGCCCGCCGTGCTGTGGCCGACTATTATGATAATGCTTTTGCTGGCAATGAGCACCTCATTACCCCGCATCGCCCTACATACAGCCATCACGTGTTTCACCAATATACCTTGCAGATAAAAGGCATCAACCGCGATGCACTGGCTACTGCACTTACAGAACGTAAGATACCTAACATGCTATACTACCCGGTGCCTTGCCATAAGCAGAATATGCTGAAAGAATTTGGCGGTGCGGACTTTGTATTGCCGGTAACAGATATGTTGCAGGACTGTGTAATATCACTGCCTATACATACAGAACTGACGGAAGCAGAACTTAAACACATTACCACCAACGTACTGGAAGCAATAGCACAACTGGCTAAATAATGAACGTAATAAAAACACCCATTGAAGGACTGCTGATACTAGAGCCACACATCTTTAACGATGACCGCGGCTATTTTTTTGAAAGCTATAATGCCCGCACGTTT
>CAMLKS010000320.1 GCA_946480675.1 uncultured Bacteroidota bacterium | reverse complement strand
GGATGTTTGCCAGGAATTTATTGCCCAGGCCCTCGCCTTTACTGGCGCCTTTTACCAGGCCGGCTATATCCACAAACTCTATAGTAGTAGGGATGGTGCGTTGCGGCTGAACCAGTTCTGCAAGTTTTGCTAATCTTTCATCGGGTACATCTACCTGTCCTACGTTGGGCTCTATGGTACAGAACCTGTAATTGGAAGCCTGCGCTTTGGCGCTATTGCTTACTGCGTTGAACAAAGTTGATTTTCCTACGTTGGGCAGGCCCACGATACCCACTTGCAATGCCATATATCTTAAAAAATTTGCGCAAAGGTACGCATTTTACGGCTTATAATGGGTATGAACTACGGCACTTTAGCAGCGCCGCAGCCATGGCGGCATGCACTTTTTCTTTTAGCGCCGGCAGGTCTTCCATGGTCATTCCTGTAACATATATGGGCGCAAGGTACATCACGCGGTTGTGCCCCGGCCATAGTTTCCACCATGCGCTATAGTGCCAGCGATGAACGGTATCAGGGAAAACCATCGGCAGAATGGGCATTTGAGTGTTAATTGCCAAACGGAACGCACCGTCATAAAAATCCTTCAGCGGAGCGGTGGTTTCATTAAAAGTACCTTCAGGAAAGATGGCTATGTTGCACTCATGTTTCAGCATCCGCCACATCAGGCGCAGGCTCTTGGCCCGGCTTTCACTACTGCTGCGGTCTACCAATATGGCCACCTGCTTATACACAAACCCGAAAACCGGTATGCGCGACATTTCTTTTTTTGCCAGTGTGCGGAAATAGGTGGGCACTGCGGCGTATATCAGCACGGTATCCAAGTAGGAAATATGATTGGCGATGTAAATGTAGCGGTGCATATCAGGCCTTTCACCCAAACGCTTCATAGGCATGCCAATGAAAAACAACCAGCCTTTGGCCCAATAATGTACTACATACCATATCACCCTGCGCGCAGCAGCTTTATCAAAGCTGCCTGCAATCAGAAAGACAGGCAACGACACCAACAGGCACACCACAAATGTGGATAGCACCAGGATGGTATAAAAAGGTTGCAGTAAACGCTTCATGTATTAGTGCATGCCCGGGAACAATGGGCGGCCTATCATTTCGCGGAATGGCCAGGGTATGGTAGCGATGATTATTAACAGAGCTATCAGTGTAAACCAGAATACTTTTTTAAACTTGGCACTATCTGCTATATTCTTTTTGATAGCAGCATAGCCTATATGCACCAGCACCACGGCTATCAGCATGCCGGCAATATGCTCTACCGCCCAGAAGCGGCTCACGCTATCTTTCATTACAGCACCCATACCCTGGTTCTGTATGTTCTTGATGCCCCATGCACCTGTCATATACAGTACAAAGCCCAGCAACAGTTGTATATCGCAAGTGATCATTAAGAACATGGCAGGACGTTTATCGGCCTTAGTAAAAGCACGACCGCTACCCATACCACTAAAAGTCTTAAAAATCGTCCATATGGCGAATATCAATACAAACCAACGCAGAAAATTGTGCAGGTGTAAAAGGCCTTGTTGCATATGTGGTGGTTTTAAAAGTTGCTGCAATCTACAAAGCGAATGCCATCCCGGCAAATAGTTTTACCAGTTATTGCGCTGGCGCAGCTGCCTTATTTGTTCCATATGGTGGCGGCCATGCCATGCATACAGGTCGGCCATCTCCCACATGGGCACGTACCGTTCATGTTCGGGATGATAATAGGTGCGCTCCCAGTCTTCGGGCGACATGTTGCGTAGTGTAGTACCCCACCTGCGGTGCAGAGCATGCAGCAGGGTGATGGAAACATTTACGGGCACGATATCAACATCGGGCAGTTCGGCCCACAGCTTTTCTTCGTAGGGTTTTATTACCGGGCTGTCTTCCGTTAGTGCCAGTTTCAGCCTGATGTAGGCATTCATATGGCTATCGGCTATGTGGTGTATTACCTGTATACTGTTCCAGCCGCCGGGGCGGTAGGGTGTTTGCAGTTGTGCTTCGTCGAGGTTTTCTATACAATGGTCCAGCCAGTTGGGGAGGGCTTCAATAGCGGCTATCCATTCACGTTGCATTTCGGGGTGGTGCTCATCCGGCGCATTAAAGCGGCCTATCGGATAGCGCAACTGTTCATGACTGTCGTCCATACATGGTTATACGTTGATACGCCGCAAAAATAGCATTATTATAGTATTAATACCCTTTGCACCATTTTGAAAAACAGGTGCTTTGAGTACTTTAGCTTTAAAGAAACCGCCGCGTGTTGCACTCTAAACTCAGAAAAGAAAACAACTGCCTGAACTGTGATGCCATAGTAGATGGCCGCTATTGCAAAAATTGCGGGCAGGAAAATGTGGAGCCTAAACAAAGCCTTTGGCATTTGGTAACGCATTTTTTCAATGATATTACCCACTTCGATGGTAAGTTCTTTACCACGATGAAGCCACTCATATTAAAGCCGGGTTTCCTATCATCGGAATATGTAAAGGGCAGACGTATGAAATACCTGGACCCTATACGCATGTACCTGTTTATATCGGCGGCATTCTTTATATTAATGTTCTCTATAACCACAGAAAGACACTACATTACCAGACACGATGATGCATTAGAGTATCACATTATAGACTCAATGCGTGTTGCAATGAAGGATAGTGCATTATATGGGATACGCGGAGAAAACATACAGGGAAAGAATTTTAAAGTGCTTTTGGTAGATGACATATACAGGCATGGGGTACGTTATTACGATTCTGTGCAACGCGCCCTGCCAGACAGTTCAAAAAGCGGTTGGTTTGATAGATGGGGAGAACGAAAACTTGCAGCTATGTATGCCGCATATGATGAAGACCCTTATAACTTCTTCGAAAAGGGCTGGGATAAGTTCATGCATTCCATCTCTAAAATAGCTTTTATCTCATTGCCCATTTTTGCGCTTTTCCTGCACCTTTTGTACATAAGGCGCCGCAACCAATATTACTACGTGTCACACGCAATATTTGCTTTGCATTTTTACTGCGTCCTTTTCTTCTTTTTTCTTATAGGGTTTTTATTTAGTAATAAATATTACACTATCCCGGTATTAATAGATATACTTGTTATCCTGATCCCAATTGGTTTGTTTGCTTACTTATACATTGCAATGCTGCGCTTTTATAAACAGCATTGGTTCAAAACTTTTTTAAAATTCAGCATCTTATCCTTTTCTATTGTAATTGTAATATTGATCATAGCATTGAGTTTATTGGTCAATTCATACTTTGCAGTGGGCGTGCATTGATAACAGTAAATTCCTATTCTTATGTCTCATTTTCACGAACGTGCCGAAAAAAAATGTCTTAATTGCGGAGCTGATCTGTATGACAGGTATTGTCACAAATGCGGGCAGGAAAATGTAGAGCCCAAACAAAACTTCTGGCAGCTTACTGCACACTTCCTGGAAGACCTTACCCATTTTGATGGCAAGTTCTTCACTACGCTGAAATACCTGTTCTTCAAGCCCGGATTTCTTACAGAAGAGTATATTAAAGGGCGTCGTGCCAGTCACATCAACCCTATCCGGATGT
>CAMLKS010000319.1 GCA_946480675.1 uncultured Bacteroidota bacterium | reverse complement strand
ATCGCCTGTATCTGTCAGGTCTCCGCAAATGGCAAGCACGTCTGCCTGCTTTGATATATCGCGGAAATAGGCAGTCCATTTGCCCTTGTCCGTTTCTTTTACATGAATATCGCCCACGGCGGCTATGCGTATCTTTTCCCTTGTTTCCATTGCTATACGGTTTTAATGGTATAGGCCAGATAATCCCATTCCTTTACGTCTACGCTATATTGTGTATTATCTATCATAGGCCCCCTGCACACACGTTGCAATGGTGACGGCAGGTTGTATTGCTGGTTTGCTCTTGATATCAGTTCGTCAAACAGCCACTTGGGGATGATATCCCGGTATTCAGACGGATATACAAACTGGAAGAAAATAAGATGCGATAAAAGCAAATGCCAGTGCCTGTCGAGACGGCACAGTAAACGTTCCCAGTTAAGGTTTTTGCCATATCGTAACAGTACATGATTGATGTCGGCACCATCAAAACGCTCGCGGTTGCAAACATAGCTTTTGCACCATATCAATTCTTCTGCAGGTAACAGCTTTACCTTTACGCCACAAAACTCGCCTTCAGGTGCATGTGCCAGCCATGTATCATCTACGGTACATATGTTATTAACACTGTCAAATATCAGGTCTATGAAATAGTCGCCTTTGAAGATTTTGGCAATCCACCTGGCATCATGCAGTTCTACCGTAAAGCCTTTTTCAGAGAAAAACTGCAATACGCGTGGATAGTCTGATGCCTTTAGGAAGATGTCAAGGTCTTTTGTATCTCTATAAAGCCCGGTATAGTGGAACAAGGCAAATGCGCCTCCCAGCATAAATGGTACGCCACTCTCGGTTAATAGTTCTAAAGCTTCTTTGTAAAAGCGTGTGCTCTCGTTGTCCTTGCTGTTTTCATTGACCATAACATATCCTGTTAAAAAGGTGTGCCAATAATTATAGCATTATACGAGTTGCGCATAAAGTATTTATAATGCATGGTTTATAAACGGAACGGAGGCTTAGTTTTTTCGTTTTTAATAAGCTTGGTACCTTTGTAAACCTATGAAGACACATACTACCAATTGCATCAATACACTGATAGAAGTAGCGGAAGATACTGTTGCAACAAGCGGGGAAGTGCCACCAACAAAAGGCGATGCCAAATCGGTAGCAGCCATGCAATACGATATGATAAGCAAGCAACCCTATACATATACTTCCGACGACGTGTTGTTTACGGTATATGCAGAGCGTAACGGTATACAGAAAGATAAGTGGAAAGAAGCGCGTGAAGCTTTCTTTTCAAAAGGACAGGCATGCTTCAGGGCTTCACCGCTTACCAAACGATATGGCTGGGGCGTGCATAGCAATGCCGAAGGCAAGATAGCCATATATGGCTGCGATACGCCGGAATATAAAAAGCTGCAGAAAGATAAAAGCCTGAAAATAGTGAAAGCGATGAAGAGCAGCAGGTAGCTGCTCTTTACTTATGTATGGGCTACGGCCAATAGTTGTTTCACTTTTTTCTCATACACGGCTTTGGGTGCAGCGCCCACTTGTTTATCTACTACTTTCCCGTTGCGGATAAATAAGATGCAGGGCAGGTTGGTAACGCCATACATAATAGATACCTGCGGGTTCTCATCCACATTCAGCTTGCCCACATTTACCTGCCCTTCAAAACTATGTGCCAGTGCATCTATAGTAGGGCCCAGGGCAATACATGGCGGGCACCAGGTGGCCCAGAAGTCGACGATGGAAAGCTTATCGGATTGTAATACGAGGGTATCGAAATTGGCATCTGTGAATATGGCTGACATATGTTTGCTTTATTCTCCAAAAATACTTTCATGACATGCAGCTACGCGCACAGCTTTCCTGGTGGATATTAGTTCCCTGGAGGGAACTGGTTTGCTTGTGGCTTTCCAATACATTTGTATAATAGCGTAAACGCGACAGCATGAGAAAAAAAGAACCGATAGTGCTGGATAGTGCCTGTACTAAAGATGATGAACTGATAGCAGCCATGGATACGATTGCTATCCTTAGTGGTAAATGGAAGATACAGCTGATAACTACCCTGAATTGTGGGGGTGCCTTGCAATATATGGAGATACTGCGCCTGCTGGATGGTATAGGTACCAAAATGCTATCGAAAGAACTGGACGACCTGGAGCTGAACCTGCTGGTGAAAAGAACCGTAATGGATACGAAACCCACTACTGTAAAATATGAACTGACACCCCATGGCCGCACGCTGGAACGCATCATAAACGAGATGCGCATATGGGGCCGAACACATAGAAAGGTAGTGATAGGAAAATAATCCCGTTCGATAGTTCATTTAGGTTATGAACTACAGCAATGTTAAGCAATAGCCTAACAAGGAGCCTCCGAGAACAACAAATGCACTGTTAAGCTTTTTGAAAAGAACAGACACAATAAACCCTGAAACAGCGATAACAATCGTGCGCCAGTCGGATATGGCATTTCGGGCCATATCCCAACACACAACCAGTATCAATGCAACAGAAACGATGTTTACGGTATCGAGAAATGCCGACATGGTTTTGGATTTCCTCAGGCGTGGTATCAAAGGATTGAGGAGTGCAACAAACAGAAAAGACGGCAGGAAAATACCAATTGTTGCTGCAATAGCACCCGGCAATCCGGCTATCTGCCATCCTATAAATGTAGCAGCGGAAAAAACAGGGCCCGGGGTGAACTGTCCCACAGCAATAGCATCAATAAGTTGTTGTTTGGTCAATAGTCCCCTCTCCACTAATTCATCATAAAGAAAAGCAAACAATACATAGCCGCTGCCATAAAGTATGGCACCTATTTTCAGGAAAATCCAGAAGATCTTCCATTGCAGGCCCTTAGTGGATAGTATCGGCACATGTAATAATAATGGCGCGAGAGTGAAAAAGTTATGGCCGGGATTTTTAAACTTATGGGTAATAACGCCTGTAAAGCCTATCCCAAATAGTATGATGATTTCACTATAACCCATGAATGCAAGAGTGGCTGCTATTGCTCCTAAAATCCCCAGTTCAACTGATTTCAAAGCTTTCCTGCCGAGCGATATCATTAGTGAAACCACAACGGCTATGATTGCAGGTTTAATACCGTAGATAAATGGCGCTACTTCCGGCAGTTTGCCATATTTCTGGTATGCCCAGGCAAATATCGCTGTGATGATGACCGCGGGTAGGATAAAGCAAAGCCCGGCAACAAATAACCCTTTCCAGCCTGCCCTTTCCTTGCCGCAGTGCATGGTCATTTCCGTAGAATTGGGGCCGGGTATCAGGTTGGTAGCGCCAACAAGGTCGAGAAAATACGCCTGGGTAAACCATTTCCTTCTTCGCACTACCTCTTCTTCCATCATGGCAATATGCACAGCAGGCCCGCCAAAGCCGATAATGCCCAACTTTAAAAATAGTTTGGCCAGTTCTTTTAACCTGTGTGTATTGCTGTTCATAGTTCAATGACCGGTGCAAGATATTATTTTTTCAATGTTGGTGCTTTTAAGCATCCCGATGGGATATTGTAAAAAAAGAATGAACACAAAAACGCCGGATTATGAGTGTATACGTAGCTTTATTATACGAAGCAAC
>CAMLKS010000318.1 GCA_946480675.1 uncultured Bacteroidota bacterium | reverse complement strand
CTTTGGTGGCAAATACGGCACTATTTATATAAAGGCTATCTGCCGCAGCATTCAAAGGAAATACTTCCTGCAGATGTGGTGTGGTAAGCGTAGAGGTGGGTTGCTTCAATAAATGTTCCCAGCGCTCGCGCATGGTAAGTATGCCACAGCGTATATCCGCTACAGGGCGCGTGTGGGTAAAAGGTAAAAGTCTATTTCGTACTTCTGTATCGAATAGAATAATATTCATTTTCAGTAGTTGCACTCCCCATCCAGTCCCTGAATAGGGGCGTAGAGTGATTGATCAAATCAAAAAATCCCGACAAAAGTCGGGATTTTTCGTGCGTATTGCAAATGATATAATTGTTGATTATTTCTTTTTCTCGTAACGCTTTTTGAATTTGTCGATACGACCTGCAGTATCCACAAATACTGATTTACCAGTATAGAATGGGTGAGACATGTGAGAGATCTCCACCTTTACCAGTGGATACTCGTTGCCATCTTCCCAGGTAATTGTTTCCCTTGTAGCCGCTGTAGAGCGTGTCAGGAAAGAGTAGTCGTTAGACATATCTTTGAAAACTACTAAACGATAGCCTTCCGGGTGGATTCCTTTTTTCATTTCTTTAATTATTTAGTGCATGGATTTTGCCATGCGGTTTTAAAATTTGAGTGTGCAAAGATAAGGTAAATATTAAAGGCAACCAACAAATTAGCAGTAAAATTTACAATTCTGCTAATGTGATATTAGTTTTCAGCCTCTTTTTTACCCTTTTTGCCTGTTTTTTTCATAGGCGATGTATAGCCATCCTTCAGCATTTTCTCCAGGTCTTCGGCTGCCTGCTCTGCAAAGTTGTACTTGGCTATCACGGCACCATCGGGCCCTACCAGGAAAGCCTGGGGGATGAATGAGGTGCCGTATTCGCTTGCTGCCTTCGAATCCCAGCCTTTAAGGTCGCTCATATGGTATGGCCAGTACAGGCTGTCTTTAGCTATCGCCTTTACCCATGGGTCTTTATCCTTGTCCAGCGATATGCTTACTACCTCAAAGCCTTTCTTGGCTCCTTTTATCTTCTGACCGTTATATTTCTTGTACATTTCCACCAGCCTTGGGTTGGCACGGCGGCAAGGGCCACACCACGATGCCCAGAAGTCCAGCAGCACCACACGCTTTTCATATACTTCCGAAAGCTTTATGGGTTTATCGTCGGGTGTGGTCAGGTTCAGCTCAGGAGCCAGCTGGCCCACTTTTATCTTGGTGTTTTCATATTGGGCATGCGCTGCAGTGCTTATAGAAAGTGCCAGTACGGCGGTAGCTATTAATTTCCTCATTATTATGTGTTTATTCTGAATGTAGGTTTTAAGACAGTATCCTTTCCCTTAAAGTTAGCAGGAAGTCTTGTAAAATTATCATAAATGCAGTGTCAACCCATCGTAGGCAAGGTGCATTTTTTCAGGCAGCCCTTTCTCTATTTCTGCATGCAGGCCCAGTTGATGGCTGATGTGCGTGAAATAAGTGTTTTCAGCCCCTATGGCAGTAGCCACGTCTATAGCCTGCGATAAAGTATAATGCGATGGATGTTCCTGGTGGCGCAAAGCATTCAGCACGAAGGCTTTACTTCCTTTTGCTTTATTCATTTCTTCCATGGTGATGTAATTAGCATCGGTGATATAGGTGAAATCGTTTATGCGAAAGCCTAGCACCTCCATTTTGTAATGAAGTACCCGTATCGGTACGATTTGTAATCCGTTGATACTAAAAGGTTCTGATGCCGTGATGGTATTCAGGTTCACCTGTGGCAGACCGGGGTAGCTTAATTCCTGAAATACATATTGAAATTCACGGTGCAGCACTTCCTGTGTGGCTTCCGTTGCAAATACTTCCATGGCCCTGCCGTCATGAAAATTATAAGCACGCACATCATCCATGCCTGCCGTATGGTCTTTATGGCCGTGGGTAAAAATAATGGCATCCAGTTTACGCACATTGGCGCGCAGCATTTGCTGCCTGAAATCGGGACCGCTATCTATTACAATGCTTGCCTCCGGCGTTTCTACCCATACAGATGTGCGCAGGCGGTTATCGCGTGTATCGGTTGAGGTACAAACAGCACAATCGCAACCTATGAACGGAACACCCTGGGAAGTACCGGTACCTAAAAATGTAACTTTCACGGCTAAAGGTCTATTTCTGTTTGTACGCTGTTATCATCATCTGCTGTAGGCGCAGCTTTCAGTTGCCGGTACCATTTCAGCATTTCTCCACTCAGTTCTTCTTCCTTTACGTCAATTGTTGGTAAAATTTCTATCAGGGCATTGATACGGCCTTCTACACTCAGAAACTTATTGATGACCGCAACGCGCCTGTCTTCAAGGATGCAGTAGCCGGAGTTGAAATTACCCTTCTCGTAACGTATGATGTATTTAGCTTCCTCAAAAAGCTGCTCCAGTTTTTTAAGGGTGTTTGCTGTATATTTGAAGCTCATTAGCAATTCCGGTTTCGATGGCTAAAATTAGAAAATTCGCAGGATTTATTGTTGTTCTCTTTGCTCTTACTACTTCTTTCAATCAATCATATGCCCAAAGTTATTATGTGGAAGAACCCCGCACTTTCTTTGGCGGGCTTATAGCCGGGGGCAATTTTACCCAGGTAGATGGCGATAATTATGCCGGTTATCATAAAATAGGGGTGAATGTGGGCGGTATTGTTTATGCCCGTTTCACCAGTAATATAGCAGGCAGTCTTGAAATATTGTATTCAGAAAAAGGCAGCCGCGGCCACCGTTCGCAGCTTTCAAACAATAGGGTATTTGAGCTCAAGCGGTATAACATCAACCTGAACTATGCCGAAGTGCCCGTTATGCTCAATTATTTTGATAAGCAATGGGCCAATTTCGGCGCAGGGTTATCTTATTCGCAGCTTATAGGTTCAAAAGAGTCGGTAGAAACAAATAACACCACTTTTAACGATACCATAAACTTTGACAGGTATCCGTTTAAAAAATATGACCTGAATTTTATAGTGGGTGGAAGCCTTAAGCTGGTGAAAGGGTTGCATCTTAACCTTCGCTTTCAGTATTCTTTACTGCCGGTTCGTAAAACCATTTACCCCGAGCTGGGCAGGGCAGAGCAGTATAATAATGTGTGGACATTCCGCTTAGTGTATCTCTTCGGAACAGAAGAAAAATAATACTACTATGCAACTGCAGTTAAGACTCGACTGGAGTGAGATGGATATGTTCGCGCATATCAACAATGTATCTTATTTCAAATATCTGCAGGCGGCCCGCGTCAACTACTGGGAACAAATAGGTTTGAAAACACCGCATACCGATAGCTTGGGCCCTATGCTGGCATCTACCGGCTGCCAGTTTCGAAAACCTTTGTTCTATCCGGGTAACATTATTATAGAAACCAGCGTTGAATTTATAAAGAATACGAGCTTTGGTTTGCTGCACCGCATCTTTAATGCGGATGGAGAACTGGCAGCAGAAGGCAACGATGTAGTAGTACTATATGATTTCCTGAAGCATGAAAAAGCACCGGGGCCCGATTGGCTTCGGCAAAAAATGGCTGACGCAGAAGGGCGGCCTCATCAGTCCGGTCAGTATCGCGATCCGCT
>CAMLKS010000317.1 GCA_946480675.1 uncultured Bacteroidota bacterium | reverse complement strand
AACAATCATTGCCCCTGATCAAATAACGGCCTTCAAAGTAAATCATCATAAAAACTTCTTACGACAGTGGCTGGCAGATAACCCACAGTATCCATTTACACTGGATGAATTATGGGCAATACGGGAACAATGTATAGCCGACCTTGCCGCTTATCGTGCTACAAAGTCTTGAGATATTCTATAACAGCGCTACGTTCGTCATCCGTTAATGCATCGCCAAAATAGTGGCCTGCATTACTGTAGCCCCTGAGTGTAGTATTATAGGTTTGCTTTCTGATGGCTGTGTCATGCTTCATATAGGTGACGCCTATGCTATTGTAATCATAGCTCCATGTGCGGCTCCAATACGCAGGGCGCAGCTTGCTGTTCAATAATGCTTCCAGTGTTGGCACAGAGCCATTGTGCAAGTATGGTGCCGTTATCCATACACCATCCAGCGGCGGTGCCAGGTAACCATTGAAGGGTACGATGTATGGTGCATTAGCCCCCTGGGCAAACCAACTACGCTTGAACCACTCTATGAAAGGTGCACTGTTTTGCACACCCTGGCATAGCGCAGAATCGGTTTGTATGATAGACAATGGCACTAACAGGTTAGGGTACTTGCCATCTGCACCATATGTGCCATGGCAGCCACTGCAATTGTTATTAAATACCACCCTGCCCGTTTCTGCTTTTTGCGCATCTATTTCTTTAGGATATTTTGGCGGCTCTATGCTGCGTATATAAGCCAGCACATCGCCAAAGTGGCTGCTCACCTCCCTTGCCTCAGCACTATCTGTAACCGTAAGCAGATTGCTAAGCATCAGGTATTTCCCAAAATCGCCACGGGCAAAGCCATTATAAAACATGGCGTTCTTTTTCTTCATCATCCACCATGCGGGCACGTCGGTAGGTATTACCTCTTCGGGTATTGGCAGCAAGGGGGTATCACTCCACTTAAGGGTTTGCGCATCTCTGTGAGATACTAATGTGATAGCCAGTTTATCGGCTGCATTCACGCCACGTATTTCTGTTTCTATTTTTGGAAACACCGTAGCGAATGACTTGAGAAATGGTTTAGCTGCAGCGTACTGTCGCGGGGCAGCTATCTGCAGCATACGCATCTGCGCACTGAAATCGATACTGCCGGCATTGCTGAAGTCCAGCATCGTATTACCCAGCCCTATTACCAGTTGCCCGTCAAATACCTGTGCATGGCACTGCAGGCAGGTTGGTATCACCATATGCACCCCATCTTTTTCTATCACATTATAAGCATGGCTTACCGTGGCATTCTTACCGGTGCGGTTCAACCTATTGGCTGTGTTCTTGCCATTGGCCATCAGGAAAAAACGATACGGTGCGCCACTTTTCAGGAAATCGCCGGTGGTAAGATATTCATATCCCTTTGCGGCATCTCCGGCCTGCTGTGCATCGGCAGGGATGGGTAATAGCGTGGTTTCAAGTGTAGCATTATCGCTAACGGCAAATAATGCAGTTGATACCAGCAATGAAAGGATAACAAATAGCTTTTTCACTTTTTCAGGGGTGATGGAGGATAATACCATCGTTTCGTATAACAAATATACATGCATGTTTATTGCCTGCATTGGCAATTATACAAATAGAATAAACAGGTATGTAAAATACCCTATCGTGGTTATAATCGCTACAGTAAAGGGTTTGAGTATTTCATTCACAAACCGTTAATAAATAGATTGTTAACCGTTAACTAAAACCGTGTTAACCGGTTCTAAACGACCCGTTAAGGAATCGATATTTCTTGGAGAAGGGGGTGTCTTGCCCCCATCTTTGTATCATCAAAGCAAGAAATAAAAAACACAAACACACTCAAAACAAAAAACAAAAAACACACAGGACATGCAACACACTATCATCAACGCACGTAAAACCGAAGCAACCCAGAAAATAGTATTGTTCGTTTCAATACTTGCATGCCTGGTTATATCTGTAAACCTGTAAGATTTTTACCCCAGACCCCCACAAAACAACCGGGTTAAGCACCCGTAAGTCCTTTACCCGGTTTTTATTTAGCTCTCTCTTATCCTCTATATGTAACATAGCCCCGTATCTACGGGGCTTTATCTTTTTACGTAAAAAAGCCAGGCATCGACATACCCGGCTCTTATTCACATAAATGATAAGGAATAAACTAAACCACTCTTTGAGGATAAAACATCGTACCAAGCACGGTTTTTGTGTAGCTTAGTAAAAACAAAGATTATGGCGACTCGTTTTTCCGATCTTATTAATAGCGATAAGCCTGTGCTGGTAGATTTTTCTGCTGAATGGTGCGGCCCCTGCAAGATGATGGCGCCCATACTGCAGGAGCTGAAAAGTAAAGTGGGCGATAAAGCCACTATCATAAAAATAGATGTGGACCAAAACCCCGCTGCAGCTAATGCCTACCAGATACAGGGCGTGCCTACGCTGATACTCTTCAGGAACGGGCAGGTGAAATGGCGGCAAAGCGGTGTAGTACCGGCTAATATGCTGGAACAGGTGATACAGCAACACTCTGCTTAGTGTATTAGTGCTCCCTGCCCAGTAGATAAGTAGCGAGGTCGAATAAGGGCTTTTTACGTACGCTGACTACAGCTGCTTCTTCCAGGCAATTGAAGGCCATATCTGAATAATGCTTTACAGCATCCCTGCATGCCTGGTCGGCACCGGTATTGCCAAACAGCGAGAGCATAGCAGGTACTTTGCTTTCATCATCGCGGGTAAGCAGTGTGCCGATAGCTGAGTATTGCAGGTGGTTAGCATTTTCCTGGGCTTTCAGTAACAAGTATGTTTTCTTATTGGCTTTGATATCACCGCCTGTTTGCTTGCCCGATTTGCGCGGGTCGCCAAAGGCATCGAGGTAGTCATCGTGTAGCTGGAAGGCAATGCCCAGGTTCTTACCAAACTCATATAGCTTGGCAGCCGTGCTTTCACTGGCACCACCCAGCAATGCACCCATCTTCAGGCTGCAGGCCAGCAATACCGATGTTTTAAGGGTAATCATTTCGATATATTCCTCGATGGTCACATCATCACGGTTCTCAAAGTCCATATCCAGCTGCTGGCCTTCACATACTTCTATCGATGTTTTATTGAACAGGTGCAGTATCTGCGGCAGTGCCGTTTTGATACTGGCCAGGTGGTCGTATGCATAGATAGCCATCACATCGCCGCACAATATGCCCGATGTGAGGCCATTACGTTCGTGTATAGTGGTTTTGCCGCGGCGCAGCGGGGCCTTGTCCATTATATCATCGTGTATCAGCGTAAAGTTGTGAAACAGCTCTACGGCCATGGCCGCATGCCAGGCATCTTCATTTATATCGCCAAACAGCTCATTGCTCATCAGGCTCAGCACCGGGCGTACCCGCTTGCCACCTATGGTCATGAAATAACGGCAGGGTTCGTACAGCGTACCGGGCCTGTCAGGGAAAGGCATGGTATTATTCAGGCGTTCTTCAAAAAGTGTAACCAGTTCACTAAAGCTATGCATATGTATTGTATAGGAGCCCCTCCTATCCTCCCCCAAGGGGAGGGACAAAAGACGGAAGGTTGAATTACCATCTTCCACCTCCCCTTGGGGGAGGCCGGGTGGGGCTAT
>CAMLKS010000316.1 GCA_946480675.1 uncultured Bacteroidota bacterium | reverse complement strand
TCGGGATATTTTCTTAGCGATTCGCAATAGTCGTTTCAAAACTGTCGTTGCCGATATTTTTAATAGGCGTGCTATGCTACGTATGCCACATCCTTCCTTGAGGTGCTCTTTAATGCTTTCATCAGTATTTGAATTGTATGCCTTATAATCATATGATTTGACGAAACTGCGTTTGCAAGGCTTGCATAAGTACCGTTGCTTTCCATACGATATTCCATTTTTTACACACTTCTTGTTGCAATACATGCAAAAAAATCCAAATCAACAGATTTGGAACACTTA
The DNA here is from genome assembly GCA_946480675.1 of uncultured Bacteroidota bacterium. The sequence continues at coordinate 3,338 of CAMLKS010000316.1, read as the reverse complement.
GAGTCAAAAACGTTCATTGGGCGGCAAAATTAGCTCAAAAAAGAAAGCGGATAGACTAACATCTATCCGCTTTTATACCTTTTTGAAGGGTACAGTTGTTGACTTTAATAGCTTTCTTCAGGCCATCAACATATCTGTAACACTACCGATGCGGAGAGAGAGGGATTCGAACCCCCGGACCTTTGACAGTCAACGGTTTTCAAGACCGCCGCATTCGACCGCTCTGCCATCTCTCCGGGGGCAAAATTAGACAAGCAGACTTATTTTCAAAACATTTTTTAGCAGAGGAGGCATATATTTTATAATGCCATGTTAAATAAACTGCTGAAACCCACATCCAACAAACCTAAACAGCGAACTTTGCGTATCTAAACGGTAAAGAGGAAATATGATATTCAGCACATTAAAGCACACCGTATTATTAGTATTATTACTACAACTTACCGCCTGCGCACAGGATGGTAAATATGAAAAATCGAAAACTTTTAGCCAAATGAATAATGTAAAGCCAACAGGGACTGAGAAAAAACTGGAAGTAGCCACTTTTGCCGCGGGCTGCTTTTGGTGTGTAGAGGCACAGTATCAACAATTGAAGGGCGTAGAAAAAGTAGAATCGGGCTATATAGGAGGTAGCGTACCAAATCCTACCTACAAACAGGTTTGCACCGGTAATACCGGCCATGCCGAAGCTTGTAATATCTACTACGACCCCAGCGTGATAAGTTATGACGAACTATTAGCCGCCTTTTGGACGGCCCACGACCCCACACAGTTAAACCGCCAGGGAAATGATGTGGGTACACAATACCGTTCTGCCATCTTTTACCACAATGATGAACAAAAGCAGAAAGCGGAAGACTACAAACGTAAGCTGAACGAAGAAAAAGCGTATAACGATGATGTAGTAACAGAGATATCCCCTTACTCTACTTTCTACAAAGCTGAAGATTATCATCAGAACTATTACAACGACAACCCTTCCCAGGGCTATTGCGTATTTGTGGTAAAGCCCAAACTAGATAAGTTTAAGAAAGTATTTAAGAATAAACTTAAATCAGACAAACAATAATAGAATTCCGAATGTTTTTATATTCTGAATTCTCCTTAAATGAAAGCCCCGCTTTATTAAGCGGGGCTTTCATTTAGCCACATTAGTAATTAGTAATCTTAGAGTTTAAATGTTAGCGGCCGCTTATTTCACGATTCATGCTTGCAATTAGTGCGCTAATAAAATCTCTGTCGTCGTATTGGTCGCAGAGCCCACCGGTATTTCCGCCGTTCTCAGCAGTACAACTCGTAACTCTCAAATCAGTTACAGCACCATTTTCCATAGAAACATTATGCGTCTGATTAATAACAATTGACTGGAAACACGAATTGGAAGATACAGAACCTTCACTTACTACATTTCCGGCACCGTCAAACTCAATAAACCATGAAGTTGTTATGGTACACCAATGGTTGGGTGTTGTTGGATGCGGTGCATAGGTGGTACTAACACCGGAATAAACTACGGCAAAACTTGGAATGGTAAATGCCAGAGAAAAAATCGCGATAGCGATTGCTGTAAAAATTGTTTTTTTCATGGTTTAAAATTTAAAGTAATGCCTACTCTTACGCTTTTCGGCTTACGCGTATTCTCTAACGCAGCTAAGCCTTAAAAGTAAATCCAATATTGGTATTATAAAACCCGTTTTTTTCACAGTATAGAATGCAGCACAACCAGCCGCTTTGCAATCAGTTTGTTAAAAAAACGAAACTACTTCGCTGCGCTATGTACTGCATATACTTTTGTATAAAACAAAAAACATGAACCTTCAGCAGGCAAAACAAATAATAGACCAACTGGCAGTGCACAAGGGAAACTCCATGAAGCCTTACAGTGCACCTATTAAAGGTTTTGTTATCATCCCGAACGATCAACAGGCTTATATGCGGATGTATAAAAGCATGGCAGATGAAAAGCTTTCTTTCAACCAGGCCATCTCTCCATATAGCGACGATGTAACGATAGTGGTATGTTTTGATGCAGCCAATACTTCAGATAATACCTATTGCAGTTACACACAATTTGTTGCTACCAACAATCTCGACATACAAATCCCCAGCTAATCGCCGTAACGATTGTGCTGTTCTGTATATAATAAAGCCCTGTGATAACGGGGCTTTTACATTTCCAGCTTTATATCTCCATATATCGGGTGGCCTACACAGGTTAACACCAAACCTTTGGCCAGGTCGGCTTCGGTAAGCACTTCATTATACGAATGCCAAACGCTGCCTTCTACACACCTGGCTACACAGCTACCACATTTACCGGTTTCGCAGCTGTAAGGCAATGACAACCCTGCTTTCTTAGCGCTTTTCAGTATCGAATCGGGATACGCTACAGAAAACTCGGTTACCTTACCTGCTTTTATTATGGTGGCTTTATGAGATGCTTTGTCGGGCGGGGCAAGGTTTATACCAGGACTTTTATCCACTATAAAGGTTTCCCTGCGGATATTGGCTGGCGGTATTGCCGCTTCTTCCAGCGTATAGGTACACATACGCATATAGTTTTCTGGTCCGCATATGTAGCAAAGCATTTTATCACGTTGCGACACAGCAAATTCATCCAGCAGTTCTACTATCAGCTCTTTGTGCAGCCGTGCTTTTACCAATTGTGGTGTATTGCTAAAAAGAAGGACCGCATGCAGGCGGTCTGCATATTGCCGCTGCAATGCTTCCAATTGCCGAAGGTATACCGCACTGCTATGGCTATGATTGCTGTAAATAAGCACTAGTTCGAGGGAAGGGTACTGCACCAATGCAGTCTTTATCAGCGAAAGGATTGGGGTAATGCCACTACCTGCAGCGAAGAAGAATAATTGCCTATAGCTATTTACATCATCGGGCAGTACGAAAAACCCGCCGCTGCCGATGGTGTGCAATGTATCGCCCGGTTTGGACGTATCTGCAAACCAGCGCGAAAAAATACCGTTATCTATACGCTTAACACCAATAGATAGAGGTTCATTCAATGCCGGTGATGATGTGATAGAATATGAACGGTGTATTTCGTTATTGCCCAGTTGCTTTACAAAAGTGAGATATTGGCCGGCTTTGTAGTCAATATGATGACCATCTTCAAATACTACTGTTTTAAAGCCCGGCACTTCATCTATCAGTTCCCGTATTCTTAATGTTATGTATCCACTATCATTCATATACCGAAGAATACGGAAGATAGGACATTAATGGCTTTCCAGTTCCGTCTCGGTCTTCAGCGTTACCCCTTTTTTCTGCTCGATGTAAGGACGATGATATTGTTCCATAAATTGCTTTTTGGCATCCCT
>CAMLKS010000315.1 GCA_946480675.1 uncultured Bacteroidota bacterium | reverse complement strand
GCGGGGCAAGGTCGGCACGCGGGTCGTAGCCGGCCATAAAGGCTTCGCCTTGTTTGTTTCGTAAAATGCCGCCATCGCCACGCACGGCTTCTGTAATGAGAAAGGATGGGCTGACACCCGCCTCGTACAAGGCCGTAGGGTGAAACTGGATGAACTCCATGTTCTCTATCCTGGCCTTCGCGCGGTAGGCCATCGCTATGCCATCGCCCGTAGCTATTTTAGGATTGGTAGTAGTGCGATATACCTGCCCTACACCACCCGATGCCATCAGCGTAACCTTGGCCAGTATCTTCTCTATATTATTGGTTTGTGTATTCAGCGCATATACGCCATAGCACTGTATATCGGGCGCCGACTTGGTTACCAGCATACCCATGTGGTGCTGTGTAATGATATCAAGCACAAACCAGTGGTTGTGTATCTGTATGTTGGGATATTTCTTTACTTCTGCTACCAGCGCACGTTCTATCTCGAAGCCTGTGATGTCTTTATGATGCAGTATGCGAAATTCGGAGTGGCCGCCTTCACGCCCACGCATATATGCACCGTCCGGTTCTTTATCAAAGCGCGCACCCCAGTCTATTATCTCGTTCACACGTTCCGGGCCTTCCTTCACTACTATCTCTACTATCTTCCTGTTGCACAGCCCGTCGCCGGCTACCAGCGTATCTTCTATATGCTTGTCGAAGCTGTCATTCTCCGTATCATTCACCACCGCTATACCACCCTGCGCATACTTGGTATTGGTTTCGTCGGTATTAGCTTTGGTGAGTATGGTTATTGTTTTATTTGGGAAACGTTGTGCTGTTTTAGCTGCAAACGTAAGCCCTGCAATGCCCGAGCCTATGATAAGGAAATCTGTCTTCAACATACTGTGTGCGTATTAAAGCAAAACGGTCCCTTAATAAAAGGAACCGCTTTGCAATTTAAGTATTTATGACCGAAGTACTGTATTAGAACTGTGAGGTAAGGCCGAAACGCACACCGCTGAAGGCAGGCTCATATCGGCACACACCACCCGTACAGTTGATACCTTCCACCTGTTTTACGTATGATGCTGTAATACGGTGCGGGCCTGTTCTGTAGGCAGTAAATACATTGTAGTAGTGCTTACCATCACCGGGAGGTGAGGTAGGGCCTCTTTGAATGTTATACATGTCAGACACGGCAAATGACCAGTGCGGAGATACATTCAGTTCCAGCAGGCCAAACAGCCATGAACCGTAATCCTGCTCCGTATGCTGGTATTCCCATTCTGTACGGATAGATGTACGGCTGGTAAGGCGCTTTGTAACCTCGAAGAAAGGAATCATCGATTCTACTATCGGCACACCGGGTTTCAGCTGATACACTTCCTGGTTGTAACGCATATATTGAAACCCACCTTGCAGTATCCAGTCCTTCAGGCCACGGTATTCTGCTTCGATATAGCCTTCGCGATACAGCTCTACATCTTCCAGTGTATTGATGTAAGTACCGTTCAGCGTGATGTCTAAGTTATCATTAGGCGTCAGCAGTACATCTCCACCTATGGCCATTTCAGACAGGTCTTGAGAAGCGGGTGTGTAACGGGCCATCAGGCGTTGCGGGCGCATACGTGCTACAATAGGCTGCCAGTTCATCATACCGCGCAGCAGCACCTCGTTGGGCGATGTGCGCATGATGAATTTTTCCGTGCGCTTGCCTGTCAGGTTCACCGCGATGCCCTTGCGTGCATAGCCCAGAGTAGTATATACTACATTGCCCGGTGCATCGTGCAATATGTTATCGCGCGTATCTACATAGGCTTCGTGTGTTTTGTAGGCACCTTCTACATACCATGAGAAATCGCCTGCGGTAAGTGTATTGTAAGCCGTGAAAGCATACATATTGTACCTGGGTACAAAGCGCGTAATACTATCCTGGCTGTTGATAGTACCCACTATCTTGTCCATATTATTCTGGTCGAGTGTACGGTTCAGCGCACCTACACCGGGTATCAGGTGTACTTTATCGCCCAGGTTGAAATCACCCTCTATGTTCAGGCCCTTCACGATGGGTGCATAGCGCTCGTACAGAAATTTGTGCTGGCCGGTAAAGCCTTTGATGTATATATTGTTGGCTACCTGGTATTTCAGGTGCACGCCAACCAGTGCATTATCTATCAGCAGGCCACGGTCTTCGTATGCACGGAAGAGGATACCACTACCTATCTGGTCGTAAATGTAACCGGCAGTCACCGTCAGGCCATATATCTCTTTACTCACACTCCATGCACCGATACCAAAACCGCTTAATGCCTGTACGGGATTGTACAGGTTTGAATTGTGAAAGGCATCTGCACGCAGTGTTGCCGTAAACCCTTTGTAATTATATCTGAGACTCAACCAGGCTTCACCACCACTGAGGTAGTTGTCGTATAACGGATTGTTGGCAGCATTGATAGCCGAATCGCGCTGAAAGAAATTCGCGTTCATCATCAGGTCGCCGGATAGTGTACCCTGCGCATGCAGGCTACTGTTTAACAGCAAAGCTGCTGTTAAAAAAAGCACGACTTTTTTCATTAAAAGGTTGTTAATTTTAACAAGATTGGCGAATTTAGTCTCTTTGCCAAACTTTGGCAAGATTTTGGATTACATTATACTAAAACAGACAAGTTTATGAAAAAAGTGTTGGCAACCATGTTTGCCGTTGCATTGTCAGGAATAGCTGCCTATGCCCAACCCGCAGAATTACCCAATACACAGATAAAGGATGTTAATTCAAGCAAAAAGATAGCTTTCGACCAAACGGTGGAGAAAGGAAAAGTAACGCTCATTAACTTTTGGGCTACCTGGTGTGTGCCTTGTAAAAAAGAGATAAAGAACGTACGTGAGAAGATGGCACAATGGAAAACAGAAGCGGACTTCAACTACATGACGATATCTATCGACGAATCTCGTGCAGAGGGCCTGGTACGCAGCTACGCCAAATCGCAAGGCTGGGACTTCCCTTATTATATAGATGCCAATTCAGACCTGAAACGCTCGCTGAATTTCCAGACCGTGCCTTTTACCATGATCATAGACAAGAATGGTAAAGTAGCCTATACACACGCAGGCTACGAAGAAGGTGGTGAAAATGAAGTATTCAACAAAGTGAAAGAACTGGCTAAACAGTAAGTATTCATTTTTTAGATAGTTTTGACGGTACCCCTGCCTTTTTGCAGGGGTATTTTTGTATATTGTAGTATACGCAAACCAAAGGACTATGTTACAGAAATCGATACAGGAAGCATTGAACAAACAGGTAGAAATGGAAGCAGAATCATCGCAGGCATACCTGGCAATGGCATCGTGGGCAGAGATACAGCCAGGGCTAGATGGTGTGACGGAGTTCTTCTACCAGCAATCGAACGAGGAACGTATGCATATGCTGAAGCTGATACGCTATATCAATGAGCGTGGTGGTTTTGCAGTGGTGCCGGAACTGAAGCAGCCCATCATTACGTTTCAGTCGCTGCAACGTGTGTTTGAAGAGTTCCTGAAACATGAAATAAGGGTATCTGAAAGTATAAACGAACTGGTAGGCCTTGCCCTTATGGAAAAAGACTTTGCTACACACAACTTCCTGCAATGGTACGTGAGCGAGCAGATAGAAGAAGAACACCTGGCGCGT
>CAMLKS010000314.1 GCA_946480675.1 uncultured Bacteroidota bacterium | reverse complement strand
AGTATCCCACTAAGCGCATCCATGAAGGTTGATTATATCATCGTAGGGCAAGGGATTGCAGGAACCATGCTCAGCTATCAGTTGCTGCAACAGGGCTGTAAAATAGTAGTCATTGATACTTTAAACCCTGCAAGTGCCAGCCGTGTAGCCAGCGGATTGATAAACCCTGTAACCGGGAAACGACACGTGAAAACATGGATGGCCGACGAGCTGATACCAACTGCCGTAAACATATACAGGCAGTTGGAAAGTGAACTCAACCTGTCTTTTCTCGAGCCTGTATCCATACTCAACTTTCACAGTTCTGCAGAAGCACAGCACAGTTTTAACGAGCGTATAGGTACTAATAGCTTTGTACAGAACTACGATAGCAAACAGGAGGGCTTCAATTATGAACATGGCATTGGTGAAATAAACGGCTGCCTGCTGGTAAACCTGCATGCTTTACTGCATGCGTGGCGCGAAAAGCTGCAGCAGTCGGGATGGTTGCTGCAAGAACCATTTGATATAAAGGATTGCAACGTCACTACACATACTATCACCTATAAAAGCATCAAGGCTGATAAGATTATTTTCTGCGATGGCGTTGCAGCTATTCAAAATCCTTATTTCAAATATTTGCCCTTTCGACTTAACAAAGGCGAAGCAGTTATTGCCAGGATACCCGGGTTATCGCCACAGTTCATTTATAAGCGCAACCTGAAAATAGCACCGTGGCAGGATGACACCTTTTGGATAGGTACTTCTTTTGAATGGAGCTACGAACACATATATCCTACTACTGCATTTATAGAGAGGGTACAGGAAGAATTAAAGTATTGGTTGAAGTTGCCGTATGAAATCATAACACACATGGCTGCAGAAAGGCCGTCTACTATAGACTATAAGCCCTTTGTAGGGCTACATCCACAATACCCTTCTATAGGCATTTTCAACGGAATGGGCACTAAAGGCTGTTCATTGGCCCCCTATTTCGCCGGGGAGTTTGCACTGCATTTAACTAACGGCATCAGCATCACAAAAGATATAAACATTAGCAGGTTTCATACCATGTGAACACTTGTTTAAGCATGGCCCAATAGCTGCTATTTCAATTTGCAGTCGCCTGCAAAGGCACTTGCATTCCGATTCAACACCGCGCAGGAATCTTCGGCCTTGCTCCTATCCAGCGATGTCAGGTCGAACTCCTTCTTATCACCACTCAGGTATTTACAATAGCACACACCGCTTTTTTTCTTTTTGCAACCGGTCATGACAGGCGCTGCGCCAAAGGCTATCAATACAACTATGGCTATATATTTCATAACGTAAAGGTTTTATTACTACCATTAAACATTATGCCAAGTATCCATATAAAATAAAAGCTCCTGATACAGGAGCTTTCTCAATTGAAATATGTAAGTGCTGTTATTTACCTATTTTCTCACCATCATATGCCCACCTGATATAAGTAGCACCCCAGGTAAACCCACCGCCGAAAGCTGCCAGTACAATGTTGTCGCCTTTTTTCAGTTGCTTTTCATAATCCCACAGGCACAATGGCAATGTGCCATTTGTGGTATTACCATAGCGCTGAATATTCAGCATTACTTTTTCTTCCGGCAGGCCCATACGTTCTGATGTTGCATCTATAATGCGTTTATTGGCCTGGTGAGGTACCAGCCATGCCACGTCATCCGATGTGAGGTTATTACGTTCCATTATCTGTGCAGCTACATCGGCCATGTTCTTAACTGCAAATTTGAAAACCGTTTGTCCTTCCTGGTACACGTAGTGCTCCTTATTCATAACCGTTTCTACAGTAGCTGGTTTTACAGAGCCTCCCGCTTTTTGATTCAGGTGTGCCCTGCCGGCACCATCACTTTTAAGCACACTATCTATTATACCGTAGCCTTCAGTATTGGGCTCCAGTAATACAGCTCCGGCACCATCACCAAATATGATGCAGGTAGCACGGTCTTCATAGTTCAGGATAGAACTCATTTTATCTACCCCAACTACTATTACTTTTTTATGCCTGCCTGTTTCTATAAACTGTGCCCCGGTGTTAAGGGCATATAAAAAGCCACTGCATGCAGCATTCACATCATATCCAAAAGCATTGTGTAGCCCGGCCTTATCGGTTATCACATTGGCAGTAGCCGGAAATTGAAAATCTGGGGTAGTAGTGGCGCAGATGAGAAGCTCTATATCTTCCGGTTTCACATCCGGGCGTTTAGCCAACAATCCTTTTACTGCTTCAACAGCCATATCTGAAGAACCCTTGCCTTCACCTTTTAAAATGCGGCGTTCCTTAATACCAGTGCGAGAGATTATCCACTCGTCTGTTGTATCTACCATCGTCTCTAATTCCTGGTTCGTCAATATGTATTCCGGAACATATCCGCCCACTGCCGTAATAGCAGCATGAATCTTCTGCATTAAGTTCTGTTTAAAGATGCAAAGTTAGTTGTTTGCTATAATTGATTGGGCTATTCTGAATTAACCCTTAACAAATTATTAAAACACAAATACTGCGCAATAAATATTAGGTCGTCATACCCCCACAGGCATTAATAACCTGCCCGGTTACGTAAGCACTCATGTCGCTGGCCAAAAACAGTGCTACATCCGCTATCTCTTCCGGTTTGCCAAAACGAGCCAGTGGTATTTGTGAAAACCATTTTTCAGCGCCACCATCTTTCAGGTAACTGGTCATATCTGTTTCAATAAATCCCGGTGCAATGGCATTACAACGAATATTTCGGCTCCCCAATTCCAGCGCTATAGATTTTGTAAACCCAATGACACCCGCCTTGCTGGCTGCATAGCTGCTCTGCCCGGCATTACCCTGCACCCCCACTACACTACTCATATTAATGATGCTGCCGCTGCGGGCCTTCATCATCGGTTTTATCACCTGTTTGGTAAGGTTGTAAACAGATTTCAGGTTGGCCTGTATTACTTCATCCCATTGTTCTTCTGTAAGGCGCAGCAGCAGGTTATCGCGGGAAATACCTGCGTTATTAACACAAATGTCTATGGCGCCGAAATCTTTCATTACATCGGCAGTCAGCTGCTCTGCCGCAGCATAATTGCCTGCATCGCTTTTGTATGCTTTGGCTCTTATACCTAATGCATTCAGCTTATCCTCCTGCTCTTTTGCCTTTTGGTCTGATGACAAGTAGGTAAACGCTATGTTAGCGCCTTGTTGAGCAAATTTTAGCGCAATAGCCTCTCCTATGCCACGACTGGCACCGGTGATGAGCGCTACTTTATTTTCCAGCAATTTCATATCGAGTGTGTGGATTTGGGCTGCTAAATTAATAATAATGCTTGATTGGTTGAAGTTTATTGATAACAAACGCCCTAAGATTACTAAAGTTATAGGCTATTCTACCCTGTATTTTTCAGCCAGCTTCTTAGGTGCTACGATGCAGTAGGCCACGCTTAATATATCCTGCAGCATTTCTTTACGTACTTTTTTCAGGTTCACATGTGTCCAGCCTTGTGTGCCCCATTTATTAGGTACAGGGTAAATGACTGTGTTATCAAAGGTACAGAATACATCCTGGTCGAGTATAGAAAGACGAACCGTCATCCGTTCCTCCTTTTCATTCAAAGTAGCAAAAACCTTACCCTTTACTTTAAATGCCCTGACAGCCAC
>CAMLKS010000313.1 GCA_946480675.1 uncultured Bacteroidota bacterium | reverse complement strand
GGCTATGATATAAAAGGTCGTTGGTTTAAGCCGGGTACCAGGCTAACAGATGAAAATGATGAAGACCTTGTAATAGCTGTTAAGCAAGGTAATGGGCTAGAAGTTACAATCACCGATGTAGATATATCTCAGGTTATGGTAATGGCTACTATATATTATCATATTTATACTTCCGGCAGCAAGGCCAGATCTGTGTCAATGGCCGGCTTTGGATAAATAAAACAAACATTAAGCCTAAAAAAACAAAAGTCGCCCAATGGGCGACTTAAAGCTTGTGGAGGATAACGGAGTCGAACCGATGACCTCTTGCATGCCATGCAAGCGCTCTAGCCAGCTGAGCTAATCCCCCGTGGTTGGGGTGCAAATATAGATTGCTTGCGCAGGTTATCCAAATTTGTTGCTAACTTTAGTAGCAAAGCAGCAAAAGATATGTGGAAGCAGATTCTGACGTATTTCTATATCAGGAAGAGAGACCCGGGTGCACCTCGTGATATGAGCATTAAATTCATGCATGGCATGAATCGCATTTCGCTGTTTATGTTCCTTATTGCTATCATTGTAATGATAGTAAGGCTTATCAGGCATTAGCAGTTTCAATGATTTCTTTGGCGGCAATAGCAGAGGCATGCTTATCGCCCAGCAGGTGCCATAGCTGTGCATAGTCCGTTTTCAGCCGGGCAATATGTGCTGCATTATTCAGTATCAGCGATAGCTCCCTTTTCAGGTTCTGCTCATTCAGTTCGTGCTGTATCAGTTCTGTTACCACGGGCTTATCCATTATCAGGTTCACCAGCGATATGTATTTTATCTTCACCAGCTTTTTGGCCAGCCAGTAAGATATAGGGTTGCCCTTGTAGCACACCACCTGCGGCACACCAAATAGTGCCGTTTCCAGCGTAGCGGTGCCACTGGTAACCAATGCTGCGGCCGATTGTTTTAGCAGGTTATATGTTTGTCCCTTTGCCAGCAGCACATTAGCATCACCTATCAATTGTTGATATAATTCATCGGGCAGTGAAGGAGCCTGCGCTACTATGAACTGGTATTGCGGAAAATGCTTTACCATATGCAGCATTACCGGCAGCTTCACTTTTATTTCCTGTGCACGGCTACCGGGTAGCAGGGCTATAATAGGCGTGTCCGACAATGGTTGTGTAGGCACTTCATTTCTTTCATGTGCCACTACCTCTATCAATGGATGGCCTACATAAGTAGTCTTATAATCCCATGTTTTGTAAAAATCTACCTCGAACGGCAGAATCACCAGCATTTTATCTACATCGCGCTTCAGCTTCTTTACCCTATTCTCTTTCCATGCCCATACCTGCGGCGATATGTAGTACACTACTTTAATGCCTTGCTGTTTTGCCCATTCGGCTATACGCATGTTAAAGCCGGGATAGTCTATCAGTACCAGCACGTCCGGTTTGTAAGCAGCAATGTCTTTTTTACAGAAGTCTATATTTCGAAGTATTGTACGCAGGTGCATCAGCACTTCTACGAAGCCCATAAATGCCAGGTCGCGGTAATGTTTTACCACGGTGGCACCGGCTGCTTCCATGCGGTCGCCGCCCCAGCATCTTATCTCCGCCTTTTTATCTTGCTTATGCAGTTCCTTTATCAGGTTGCTGCCGTGCAGGTCTCCACTGGCCTCTCCCGCAATGATGTAGTAGCGCATACTACCATACAAACTTTAGCAATACAATAAGTACCGCATACAGGATGGTTGCTATCAGTACCCCGCGTGCAGAAAGGTCCAGGCGTTTATTGGTAAAGAATATGAAAGGGATAATATTCATGAGTATAGAAAGGCTCAAAACCGTAGCAGCCTTGTCGTGCGTGCGCATCAGGTAACGGGTAAAGTCGCCGAAACTGTAATTGTGAAACAGTATCAGGTACACAATAAAGAAACCTATAACAGGCATTACCACACCGGCGGCAAAGCCAAACAACGGTACATTACGTTTCATAGCCGTAAATATAACGCTAATATACAAGTGAAAAATTCATTTTTGTACATGGAACATTGAAAGATGTACATTTGTTGTCGATATAGAAACATAAAGCCAAATGAATTTTCACCTAAAAAATTTGCCGGAACGTACACAGAAGCCACGCCAACATGGTCTTACAATGGTTATGGATAAAGGCATGGGACATGATGAAGTAAAGACCTTTCTTTCTGTAGCTGCCCCTTATGTTGACATTGTAAAACTGGGTTTTGGTACCGCTTTTGTTACCAACAACCTGCGCGAAAAGATAGATATATATACCGCCCATGGTATACCCGTGTATTTTGGAGGCACACTTTTCGAGGCTTTCCTGGTGCGCGGTCAGTTCGACGATTACCTGTCTGTTGTCAAAGATTACGGTTTGAAGTATGTAGAAGTGTCAGATGGTTCCATCACCATACCACATGCTGAAAAGTGCGGCTATATAGAAAAGCTGGCCCAGCATGTAACCGTACTTTCTGAAGTAGGTTCTAAAGATGCGGCCCACATCATACCCCCTTATAAATGGATAGAGCTGATGCGTGCGGAACTGGAAGCAGGTTCTGAATATGTGATAGCAGAAGCACGTGAGGCTGGTAACGTAGGTATCTACCGTGGTTCGGGCGAGGTGCGCGAAGGGCTGGTGCAGGAGATACTGACCCAGATACCCTCTGAAAAGATCATATGGGAAGCACCGCAAAAAGCACAGCAGGTATACTTTATGGAGCTGCTGGGTGCCAATGTGAACCTGGGCAATATAGCACCGGTAGAGGTGCTGCCGCTGGAAGCTATGCGTGTAGGTCTTCGTGGTGATACCTTTTTCCTGTACCTGGATAAAGAGAAAGGTGCAGCACAATAAGCTATGAATATATTGAATACATACACAGAGGACATGCTACGATAGTATGTCCTCTGTCTTTTAAGACTGAATACTATGCACAAAGTATACGGACTGATAGGGTACCCACTGAAGCACAGTTTTTCACCCGGTTATTTTAAAGATAAGTTTACAAGGCTAGGTATCGATGCTTCTTACCATGCCTATGCCACACCTACCATACACGAGCTGCCCGAGCTGATAAAAAAACACCCATCACTGGCGGGGCTTAACGTGACTATACCTTACAAAGAGCAGGTGCTAAGCTACCTGGATGCAATAGACAGCACGGCACAAAAGATAGGTGCTGTAAACTGTATTGCCATACATGCCGGTAAACTAAAAGGCTACAATACAGATGTAATCGGCTTTGCCGATAGCCTGAAACCTTTGCTGCAACCACATCACACAGATGCGCTGATATTAGGTACAGGCGGGGCATCGCTGGCGGTGGCCTATGCATTAGGGCAGTTGGGCATACGCTATACAAAGGTATCAAGAGCAGTGGGGGATATTGTGTATGCCGACCTGCGACCGGAACATGTCGCTACACACTCTCTCATCATCAATACCACGCCGGTGGGTATGTTCCCCGATGTAACAACATCGCCTGATATACCATACGAAGCTATAACCGATAAGCACCTGCTATACGACCTGATATATAATCCCGCTGAAACAGCCTTTCTGGCCAAAGGCAAAGCGCAGGGTGCTACCATAAAGAATGGCCACGAGATGCTGGTGCTGCAGGCAGAAGCATCGTGGCAGATATGGAATGGCTACATGCCTACTG
>CAMLKS010000312.1 GCA_946480675.1 uncultured Bacteroidota bacterium | reverse complement strand
GTTATAGTATATTCATGTTGGGTTAAGAAGGTTTGGAAATACATTACTCTTAACGAAAGCTAAGGAGGGTTTTTGCACCCTCCTTTCGTTCTTTTTAGTATATCCAACCTTTACGCTGCAGCTAGTGTCTTATGAGTTATAACCTTAAGTGGTTAGAGAAAGTTAAGGAGCCTTTTTTAACCCCGTCACGATAATATGTTTAAAGCGCAGGCATTGTCTGCGCTTTTTTAATGCTCACTCAAAAGGCTATTGTGGATTGTATTCGTAGGCTATACTATAGGCCATATGTTTCAGGCTAGGTGATACCTGGCCAATGCGAAGGTCCTGACCCTGTGGGGTAGGTTCACATACAGAGTATAATTGTCCTTTGTGTTCTATTGTGTGGCCGGTAGGTTTATCAAATTTGACAGCTATAGTTACATGTGTAGGATATAGCACCGCTATCATGGGCAGGTTGTATACTTCTTTTACCAGGTAGAAGAATAGAGCGGCACGATCATCGCAATCGCTATATTTATTGAGCAATGTTTGTTCAGGGCTCATGCGTTTTTCCTTGCCAAAATTGTTCAGGTCATCTTCGTAAAGAAAAGCATGGCGGGTAAAATTCATAAGATAGTCCACGCCCTTTTTCTGCTTCATATCCTTCACACTTTTTTTCAAACCCGGTATCAGCGAACTGTAGGTTTCTTTACTAAGCGGAATGTTGAAGTAAGAGGCATAATCCACTACAGGATAATTAGTAAAAATGGTTTGTACCTGTGGATTTATCATCACTTTAAAGTGGTATTGCTTATTGTCATAACTAAACTGAAGGTCTTTTTCTGTATAATCTGCAGGCGTAAAGTCCGGCATTTGGGTTACTTTATAAGAAAAAGCTTTTTGCCCTTCCGGTATAATTACATCAACGGGATAAGATGCATTCTTTTCAAAGGTGAGATTGGCATAATCGTGTTTATTCAGGCATACATACTGCTTGTTATTGGCCATATAGTATGGTATGTCGTATATATTTTCATCGCAGTGCACATAAAACAGTAATTGCCCTTGCGTGCTGATGGCCAGATTGGCGTCAAAACCGCTTTTGTTCAACAGGAACCATTTGTAAAGCGTATATCTCGGGTAGTTTTCAGCCTTAGGGCTTATCTGTTGCGCTGTTTTGCGAATGAGTTGATAATATATCCAGTCATTCAATTGGTGCTTTTCTTTGAATGCTATTAAAGTATTGATAGTTGGTTGATAATCCTGCGCATTGGCAATATCATAAAATTGCCGGATGGTCTCTTTAGAAGGAGGAACATTATATGCAATAGATAGGGATGGAGAAAATGGCACTTCTATGGTCTCCCCATAAAAATCCACTTTTATGATATTGGCTTGACCTGCAAGACCTATAGACTTGCAACCAATGCATAAAATAGATAATATGAGCGCTATTTTTCCCACTTTTTCTAAGTTACGAAGACTTAACAATTAATTAATGTTAAGTTTTTGGAAATGAAAACACGTTAACATGTAAATAACGTTATATGGAAAATTTCTATTTTACAGGACATGAAAAGGATTTTGCTTATCTGCCTGCTATATACAAATACGATTTATGCGCAAGACTATATAACATATCATCATGTATTTCATAGGATAGACGAGGATGTATTGGCTGAAAATTGGAACATGGCCCTGCAGAGGCTGGATACTATTTATGTTAACTACGACTTTATATATGCTAAACATTGCCTAAAAGCCACACAGATTTGCGGCAAAGCGGGTGATAGGGTTCGCGGTGAGCAGTGGCTTCACAAAAGTTTTTTGCAAGGTGTTCCATTATGGATACTTTTTAAAAGCGAACCGGTAAGAAGCATATTGCAAAACTATTCTGCCGCTGGCATTCAGAAGGCTTACGATAGCTTACGTAGCCTACATAAGAGCCGTATTAATTTGCAGTTGGCAGCTCAGGTCGATAAGATGGAAGCGGAGGATATACGCCGGACACGAAGGGTGAACGACGGGTTTTTCGTCTTCAGGCATACCATTTACGGATTGCAATGGATACAAATGAACAAAAGGCACGCTCGTACTATTAAAACTATTACCGAAACCTATGGATATCCCGGAGAGCGGCTAATAGGATTATCTGGCGATTATGATGATTCCGTAACATTGCCGCGATTTCATTTCTGGCATCGTTTACTGAGCGATGAACGGGCATACGTGATGCTGATACACCATTACAGTTATCCCGGCATCAACATAGACCTGCAGGAAGCCGTTAAAAATGGTTACATGCATCCGGAACAGTTTGGAACTATTTCAGATTATAAAACAAGATATGGTAGAGGCAGGGATAAGAAGGCAAAATACTACTATGTATGGTACGATAAAATGGAAGAAAGCCCGGATGCAGTAGAGCAGCGCAGACATGCTATAGGCCTGAATACACTACAGCAGCAGAAACGAAATGCCAACCTGGAAATGGAAATGGCAAAAAATAAGGTTTCACAAAAGGAGGTGATACTTGAGTAAGAAGCATCTTATCTTTACAGCCTTCAATATCATTTATAGAGAATGCGTAAAACAATACTCGTTACCGGGGCAACTTCCGGTTTCGGAAAGGCGATAGCGGAAATCTTTGCAAAGAATGGATATGATGTGTGTATAACAGGCAGGCGGGCTGAAAGGCTCGATGCCCTGAAGCAGGAACTGGAAACAGCTTATGGTGTGCAAGTAACAACACTGCAGTTTGATGTCAGGGATAGGGCTGCTGTAATAAATGCTATCGATGCTTTAAAACAGCAAATATCACAAATAGATATACTGGTAAATAATGCGGGACTGGCATCTGGCTTGTCTACCATAGATGAAGGGGACATGGATGACTGGGATGTGATGATAGATACCAATGTAAAAGGCCTGCTATATGTTACCCGCCAGGTACTGCCTATGATGAAAGAAAAGGGTGGCCATGTGTTCAATATTGGTTCCACTGCTGGTAAGCTGGTGTATAAGAACGGGAATGTGTATTGCGCTACCAAGTTTGCGGTAGATGCGCTGAACCAATCTATGCGTATAGACCTGCTGCCTTATAACATCAAGGTTACGGCTATCAATCCCGGGATGGCTGAAACCGAATTCTCGTTGGTTCGCTTTAAGGGTGATGAACAAAGGGCGGAGTCTGTATATCGCGGTTTTGAACCACTACATGCTGAAGATATTGCCAATACGGTTTACTATTGCGCTACACTGCCGGCACATGTTTGTATCAATGATCTTACCATTACCTGCACCAACCAGGCAAATGGCATCTACACGGTAAAAGACAGCGAGAAAGTAAATACAGTAAACAAAGGATAATGTACGAATCGATAACGCAGATAAGGGTAAGATATGGCGAAACAGACCAGATGGGTTTCCTGTATTACGGCAACTATGCCTTGTACTACGAAGTAGGGAGGGCAGAGGCCATACGGCAACTTGGCTTTACGTATCGTGAGCTGGAAGAAATGGGTATTATGATGCCGGTGGTGGAATTGAACTCGCAATACTTCCGCCCGGCAATGTATGATAACCTGATAACTGTAAAAACCATTTTAAAAGAATTGCCTGAAGGCTCCAAAATAAAATTTCATTCGGAGCTGTATAATGAAAAGCAGGAACTGCTGAATAGAGGCGTTA
>CAMLKS010000311.1 GCA_946480675.1 uncultured Bacteroidota bacterium | reverse complement strand
GACCCTGCTTCTGCCGGAAAGATGCGCACTATAGCTTACGAAACCGTAAACGACAGCCTTACCGGTACCAAACTGTCTCAATACATACCCACCATTAGCTATGCAGGCACCGTGCTTACCGCCAGCACCGGCTATACCAAATATGAATGGTTTAAGAACGGCACTTTGGTAGCTACCACCACTGCAAACACTTATACCGCAGGCCCTGCAGGTACCGACTGCTACCAGGTAATGGTGACGGATAATAAGAACTGCAAACAGCGTTCTGCATTGATTTGCAAAGCCACCACCATATCGGTAGGCCATGTAGCGCAGGTGCAGGAGCTATCTATCTTCCCAAATCCTGCTATCGATAAAGTGCAGATAACCATGAGCACCGCATCGGCTATATCAAAAAAATATACCATAACAGATATAACAGGCCATGTATTAGCTACCGGCACTTTCACGGGCGAAAAAATGGATGTTACAGTAAGCACGCTGCCATCGGGCTTATACTTCTGCAACATATATGCAGATGATATGATATGGCGCGGCAAATTTGTAAAAGCAGACTAAAACGGCGATATATACAATAATGAAAGCCCTGCATTTTTGCGGGGCTTTTCGTTATCTACAGGCTTTTCATATTACAAAAACCAAACTATACTTTACCCCCAATTTCGCAAGGCATCTTTTACATTTTACATTAACTTTGCTAACCGCCTTGCAAACCAAAGCAGTAACGACATTTTTCATAACAGCTAACACTACCAAATTATAGGTTTTCTACGATGGAAGATTTTTCATACGTGATGAATTCACACCCCTCTTACATCGAATCGATGTACACAGATTATGTGAAAGACCCTGCAACGGTTGATCCTGAATGGAAGAAATTTTTTGAAGGCTTCGACTTTGCCATAGCTAAAAATGGCAATGGCACTACAGCCGTATCAACCATTAGTATCGACAAAACACCGGTAAGCAACGAACAGGTAGCCAAAGAAATAGGTGTTTACCGCCTTATCCGTTCTTACTGGAAACGTGGGCACCTGGTTGCTACAACCAACCCTATCCGTCCGCGTAAAGACCGCAAGCCACACCTGGACCTTGCAGACTTCGACCTGACAGAGGCCGACCTGAATACGGAATTTGCAGCAGGCGCATTTGTAGGCATGGGCAAAGCAAAGCTGAATGACATTATAGCGAAACTGAAAAAACTGTATGCAGGCGATGTAGGTATCGAATACACCTACATCAACAACTATGATACCTGCATGTGGGTGCAGCGCGAGTATGAGGCGATACAACAACAGGAACTATCGCTGGATGAAAAGAAACGCATACTGGAAAAACTGAACGAAGGTGTCATCTTCGAAAAGTTCCTGCACACAAAATATATAGGGCAGAAACGCTTTAGCCTGGAAGGTGGCGAAAGCACCATACCGGCGCTGGATACCATCATCAACGAAGCTGCCAATGCAGATGTGAAGGAGATAGTAATAGGCATGGCACACCGTGGCCGCCTGAATGTGCTCACCAACATCATGCGCAAAACCTATGAGCAGGTGTTTTCTGAATTTGAAGGCAACATGCCGCCCGATACCACTATGGGTAGCGGCGATGTGAAATACCACCTGGGCTTCCGTAGCAATATCCAGACACCGGCGGGTAAAGACATCAATGTACAACTCACCCCCAACCCATCGCACCTTGAGGTGGTAGACCCTGTGGTAGCAGGCTTTGCACGTGCGAAGGCAGATATACTATACAATAAACAATACGATAAAGTATTACCGATACTGATACATGGTGATGCTGCCGTTGCAGGACAGGGCGTGGTATACGAACTGCTGCAGATGAGCAAGCTGCCGGGTTACAAAACAGGCGGCACTATCCACTTTGTTATCAACAACCAGATAGGCTTCACTACCGACTTTGATGATGCGCGCAGTACAGACTACTGTACCAGCATCGCATCTATGGTGCAGGCACCAGTATTGCACGTAAATGGCGATGATCCTGAAGCAGTGGTACGCGCAGCTAAGCTGGCTGTGAAATACCGCCAGCAGTTCAACCAGGATATCTTTATAGATATGGTGTGCTATCGCCGTCATGGCCACAACGAAGGTGATGACCCGAGCTTTACCCAGCCCGCTATGTACGAGCTGATAAAGAAACATCCCAACCCGCGCGAGGTGTACACGCAATACCTGCTGAAAAGCGGTACCAACGATGCACAAGACCTGGCAAAGGAAATGGAAAAACGTTTCTGGGACGACCTGCAGCAGCGCCTTGATGAGATAAAGCAAAAACCATTGCCGTATCAACGCCAGGCACCGGAGCAGGCATGGGCAGACCTGAGCCATGCTACAGATGCTGACTTCGGCCAATCACCCGATACAGCTATCGGCAAAGAACAGGTAGAAAACCTGTTTAAAGGCTTGATGGCCATACCGGCAGGTTTTAAGCCACTGCGTAAGATACAGAAGCTGATAGAAGAAAAAGTAAAACTGTACGAAGAGAAGGGACAGCTGGACTGGTCTACCGGCGAACTGATGGCTTACGCCAGTTTATTAGCAGAAGGTATTCCTGTACGCATGAGCGGGCAGGACGTTGAGCGCGGCACCTTCTCTCACCGTCATGCCGTGCTGCATGATGAAGGCACGCACGCAGAATACAGCCGCCTTAGCAAACTGGCAGATGGCCAGGCTGCTATGCAGATATACAATTCCCTGCTGAGCGAGTTTGCCGTGTTGGGCTTCGAGTATGGCTACTCTATAGCCAACCCGCACGCGCTTACCATATGGGAAGCACAGTTTGGCGACTTTGCCAACGGTGCACAAACAGTGATAGACCAGTACATTGCATCTGCCGAAACCAAATGGCAGAAGATGAGCAGCCTGGTAATGCTGTTGCCACATGGTTATGAAGGACAAGGCCCTGAGCACTCGTCTGCAAGGCTGGAACGCTTCCTGCAACTGTGTGCAGAGAATAACATGATCATCACCAACATCACAACCGCGGCCAACCTGTTCCACATGTTCCGCAGGCAGATGAAGTGGAATTTCCGCAAACCGCTGGTAAACTTCTCGCCAAAGGCAAACCTGCGCCACGTACGCGCATATTCTGCCATTGAAGAATTTACAACAGGTGGTTTTAAAGAAGTGATAGATGATGCGAACATTAAAAAAGCAAGCACTGTAAAACGTGTACTGCTGTGTAGCGGTAAAATATACTTCGACCTGAGCGAAAAGCAAATGGCCGATAACAGGCAGGATGTAGCCATCGTGCGCCTTGAGCAACTGTACCCGCTGCCTGCAGCACAACTGAAAGAGCTGCAAGCTAAATATAAGAAAGCAGAATGGGTATGGGTGCAGGAAGAACCGCGCAATATGGGCGCACTGGGCTACCTGAAACTGAACCAGGAAGAGATACCGATGAAATACATCTCTCGCCCGGCAGGTGCCGCATCAGCTACCGGTTTCAGCAAAATGCACGCTAAAGAGCAGCAGGCGCTGATAGACGATGCCTTCAACATCTAAGTTTAGTAAGTACGTAATATAGGAAACGCGAAGCACCTGCTTCGCGTTTTTGTTTGGTGGCTACTCTTTCCGTTTTTTTATATCTGCTACTATATAATCAGGTAGTGTATTGGCGGCTTTATCTATTATTTCAGCCACAGCTTTTT
>CAMLKS010000310.1 GCA_946480675.1 uncultured Bacteroidota bacterium | reverse complement strand
TATTCCGTTTTTTAATTTTTATTATTGATCAAACTGTAAGTAACTTATCATACAATACATTATTCATGTGCAATATTTAAATGTGGGAACTTCTACATTCGTGCACGATATTTTAAGCCTGTTAAATACCTCATTATCCCTATCTTAGTTTAACGAAATAAAGAGGACTGTAATTATGGACAAAGTAGACAATGTAAATATGGAGGTATTGCTTGCTGAAGACGATCAGGACGATGTATTATTATTTCAGCTGGCATTGAAAGAAATGACTTTCCCTACTCATTTAAGACATGCTGAAAACGGAGAGGTTTTGTTTACTTTATTGAAACAGTATATTCCAGACTTATTATTTCTAGATATTCATATGCCGTGCAAGGATGGTGTATCCTGCATAATAGAAATAAGAAAAAATAAAGAATACGATAATCTACCTGTTGTAATGTATACTTCTCATAGCACAGAGAACTATATTGATGATTGTTTTAGAAATGGTGCCAATCTTTACCTTATTAAGAATAAAACGTTCAGAGAACTGGTAGAAAACTTGCGTACCATATTTTCTTTCGATTGGAAAAAGCAGATGTTTTATCCACCTAAACAACAATTTGTATTGAGCTAAGATATAGGCCAGGCAAGTAGCCTGGCTTTTTTATGGTTATAAGAAACGAATTTAAAATAATAGCAATAAGATGATAATTTGTTAAAATAAAAAAGAAAAACTTTGTTTATTAAATATCGTTCCCTACCTTTGCATCCTCATCGCGAGGTAGAGCAGCGGTAGCTCGTCGGGCTCATAACCCGAAGGTCACAGGTTCGATCCCTGTCCTCGCTACTTCAGAAAAGCCACATTGTACATCAATGTGGCTTTTGTTTTCATTCAATTATTCAGATCCATTCAATAAAGGGTATTTTTCACATTGTTGTTTCACCGCTAAGTGCTTAGTTTTGTTTAGCATGCATATCGTGTGCGCATGTTACCTATGTTTTTAAATAGGCTATCTGAATGCCGAAACGCAATGTGGAGATAATGAAAAATAGCACCCCTACTGCAAATATTAAAAATTACAAAACCGCTAAGCGTGCTCTTGATATTAAACTTGCACCAGAGCAAAGCTTTAAAGACTTGTTGCGCATATGCAATGATTTCAAAAGCTCTATAAATATATTGCTTGCAGATGTAGAAGAGAATAGCGTGGTAGATACTTTATCTTTCGACGATAAAAAAATATGGATGACTATAACAGTTGATAGTTTATCCAGTATCAAGTTTATAGATATCATTACTACTGCAGCTATAAATTCCAAAGCTCACAACCACTTGGAGCATACTGCTTTTCTTGCTAGCTATATTGCGGAACGCTTTCATGAAAAGGCCAATACCCGTAAAATAGAACGATTATTATCTGTAATACAGTTATTATCCAATGTTTTTGAGTCTGGCACAAAGGTAACATTGTACGAGGTGGAACCATTTAAGATATTACAACAGCCTAAGTATAAAGAAGTATACATCCTGCGTATGGCAAGGTAACCTGATAGCCACCGCTAACAATTGATTAACCAACTAAAAACATCCGGATAACAACACACATAAGCATATCCACCATATCTTTACAAAAAATATAAAGCACAATACACAATGAAACATCTTTTATTCCTTGCACTGATCACTGTAATGGCACTAGGTGCCTGCAAAAAAAGGTCGAATGTAAATGGTGATATAAAAAACCGTCGTGAAATCCTTGTTTCGCGCAACTGGCAAATGATTAGCAGGCTGGACAATGGTGAGTATTCAGAGATCAAGAATTGTCAGAAAGACAACTACTTTGTATTTGAAGATAATGGTTTAGGCCGCTGGGAAGAAGGCGCTAATAATTGTTTTGACACAGCATCTGGTGGTGGTGAAAACCCTACACCTCCCACTTACACGTCTTTCACATGGTCTATGTCGGGCGATCAACGCGATCTTCATCTTAAAGATTTTGAAAAAGACGGACGTGATCCTGAATGGATGATCGTTAATATGGACTACAACAGCATGGATATACGCTGGTCAGAATTTGATAGTACCGGCTATCTGCATACATTTAATATGAAGTTTAAGGCGCTTTAACTTAACATATACCATAATTGATACATGCTATGGACACTGATAGACAGTGTTCATGGTTGTTTATTTTAACTCATATGTTAAAATAAAGCTGGTTAGCACTGTGTGTGCACTAAGATTCGAGGTATAATTTTTAGATTTGTGCATCCAAATTTTATACACTCAATGAGAAATCTGAAGACTGTATGCGTATGCATTTGCATAGCAGCCTCCACCTCACTTATTGGATGTAGCAGTAGTGAGCAGTTGAAAAAACCTTCCTATTCAAAAAATACAAAGCAAAATACAAAGCATAAACCCGGTTTTATAGATAGTGTGTCGATACAAGGGAATGCTACAACCTTAAAAACAGATGTAAATGGCTCTTCACGTTTAGTGAAGAAGCAGCCGTCGTACAATATCCTTTCTAATGAAATTCAGGCTAAATATGCAGATATGCTGGGCGTATTACCACAGTATGTAAAGAGCCTGAGCCTATATGGTTTTATAGAAGATTGGTACGGTGTACGCTACCGTTTTGGGGGTAATAATAAGGATGGTATCGATTGCTCTGCTTTCGTACAAAGGTTGTATGATAGTGTTTTTGGTATCAATTTGCTTCGCACAGCGTATGAGCAATTCAGCAATGTAAAATTTGTAGATGGCAAACACGACCTTCAGGAAGGCGACCTGGTGTTCTTCCGCAAGGGCAAGCATATTGGGCATGTTGGCGTTTACCTGATGAATAACTATTTTGTACATGCATCATCATCGGGAGGTGTTATGATAAGCAGCTTAAATGAGTCGTACTGGCAACGCAGGTATGCCGGCGCCGGCTACATTGCCAGCAAGGCTAAAACAAAATATAACGCAGGTTTATAAAAAATACTAATCAGTTATTTCTGTTATTACATGCCCGACACAACCGTTGGGCATTTGTATTTTAAGCAATGCCGAAAGTGTGGCTGCTATATCTGTCATGTGTATGGTACGATTGGTTTTACCTTTAGGTATACCCCACCCATACCATAGTAACGGCAAGTGCGAGTCGTATGGGTTCCAACTGCCATGCGTGGTGCCTGTAGAAGGGCCATAACCACTATACCATGCCGGGTTTAATATAATTTGTATCACACCGCTGCGCTTGCGGTTATAGCCGTTCATCACCATCGTTTTAATCGGCTCCGGTACTACTGCATCATCCATATCCTCCATGTCTATTACAAATGATACACCTTCCTGTTTTTTGTACCACTCCACTATTGCATGCTTTAAAGCACCCTTGTCTATTTTTGCGTTTTCAATTTGTTTCTCATTCAGATAAACCTGGTAATTACTCAGGTCGCGTATCAAGCTATCCTTATCAAATTTGTTCTTTACAAAATCGTACAAACCTGTTATCGCTGCTTGTTCAGGGGTGCTTCCGGCAGGTATTTTAGTGTCCTGCATATACTTAGCATTGTGCGCGCCACCATGATCGGCAGTTAAGAATACAGTATATGCCCCCGTCCCCACATGTCTGTCCAGGTATGTGAAGAATGATGCTAATTCTTTATCAAGTCTTAAATACATATCTTCTACTTCT
>CAMLKS010000309.1 GCA_946480675.1 uncultured Bacteroidota bacterium | reverse complement strand
GAAAAATAGATCGTGTGTAAGGAATTAACACCAAATGAGGTGGCTGAATGTTTTTCAGCCACTTTTTTTATTTGAGCTTTATCCTACCGGGGTTTTCTTGCATAAAGGCCGCCCAGCTGTTTGTTTTAGCCCGTTTAGGCAATGTTATCTTTTTAGCAGTTTCATCGGCACCGGGTATGCGGCTTTGGTAATGATGGCATAGTGCTACTGCTACTGCATCGGTAGCATCCATAAATTTTACATCTTCCTGGAAGGCCAAAGTATGTTGCAGCATTTCCCATACCTGTTCTTTAGTGGCATTGCCACGGCCGGTTATAGATTGCTTTATCTTACGCGGGGCATATTCTTCTGCATGCAGGCCAAAGCGCATAGCAGCTGCGATAGCCACGCCCTGTGCACGGCCTAACTTTAGCATACTTTGCACATTCTTGCCAAAGAAAGGGGCTTCGATAGCTACAGCTATGGGGCTGTGAATGGAAATAAGTGCTTCCATCTTTTTGTAGATCAAGGCCAGCCTTTCTGCATGATCCTTATTTTTTGCCAATTGCAATACCCCCATTTCCACCAGCGAAACCTTATTTTTGTTGACAGCAATAAGGCCATAGCCCATAACAAGCGTACCGGGATCTATACCAAGGATAATATGGGAATCTTGCGACAAAGGACGGAATGATTTGAACAAAAATACCAAAATATGGCTCAACTATGTGCTGGGCGGCATTATTTCCATTTTGCTTTTATGGGGAATATACCTGCAAGTACAAAAGCAACTGCAGCGTATTGACAGCAATGCCATCTGGAACACCGGGCCATATTACCTGCTATATCTTACGATAATATTGATGCCGCTGAACCTGGCACTGGAGGCTAAAAAATGGCAGTTGCTGGCAAAGTCGGCACAACCGATAGCCTATAGACAGGCACTTACCAGCCTGCTGGCAGGCATCGCTTTTTCCATCATTACACCCAATCGTATCGGTGAATATCCCGGCAGGTTGTTATACCTGAAAAGAAAGAACACGCTTCGCCTTATAGGTGTTGCTGTATTGGGTGCTGTAGCGCAAATGCTTACTTTATTCCTGTATGGCCTGGTAGGTTTGGTATATTATAATATTGCTTTCCCCGGCACAATACAAACCATAGTGCTGGTGGCTTGTGCCATGTGCACAGTTATCATTGGCCTGGTTTACTGGCGCTTTGATACATGGATGCCCCTGATAGAACGGGTAAAATGGCTGCGGAAGTATAATGTATATGGCAAGTTGTTAAAACGATTTACGACTAAGCAACAGTTAACAATACTTTTAATATCGCTGTTCCGGTTCGCTATTTATACGGCACAGTATTTGATTTTGCTACGATGGATGCATGTATATATGCCACTGGCGGAAGGGTTTATGATGGCAGCCCTCTTTTTTTGGGTTATATCAGTGATACCGTCTGTAACACTGGTAGAGCTTGGAGAGCGCGGGCAGGTAGGGCTTTACCTTTTCCATCATTTTTCAGATAACACAGTAGGCATATTGGGCGCCACTGTAGGTGTGTGGTGTATCAACCTGATAATTCCTGCAGTTGTTGGCAGCATTTTACTATTTCGTATGAGGCTGCTGCGTTAATGTTTCTTTATATTTATTATGATTCAAAAGCATGATATTTAAATATGTTGAATAGAGGTAGGATAATAGCGATCGTTGCCCTGTTGCTCATCAGTATTGCTTCATATGCCCAAAATGATTTTTGCGGGATAAAGAATACAAGTTTCAAAGAGGGTGAACGGCTGGTATTCAAAGTATATTATAATATGGGTGCCATATGGGTTGGCGCGGGTTATGCCACATTTAATACTACTCTTGAAGATTTGAATGGCAGGAAAGTATATCATGTAGTGGGTGATGGTAAAACCATGAAATCTTATGAATGGTTTTATAAAGTACGCGATAAGTATGAGACCTATATTGATGCGGAAACAATGTTGCCGGCAAAATTTATAAGGAATGTGGATGAAGGCGGGTTTAAAATTTATAACAATGTAACCTTCAATCAAAACATAGGGCAGGCTATATCTACTAACGGGGTGTATAAAGTACCAAAATGCATACAGGACGTACTATCTGCCATCTATTATGCCCGGAATATCGATTATAGCAAATACAAACCCGGAGATAAAATACCTTTCAGTATGTTTCTGGACGACCAGGTATACAATTTATATATACGATATATAGGTAAGGAAAGAGTTACTACAAAATACGGTACTTTCAATGCTATCAAGATCAGCCCGTTGCTGATTGAGGGCACTATATTCAAAGGTGGTGAAAAGATGATGGTATGGGTAAGCGATGATGCCAACCGTATCCCGGTACGGGTAGATAGCCCCATATTGGTAGGTAGCATAAAAGTAGACCTTGTAGGTTACGATAAACTACGCAACCCGTTTACTGCACTAATCAGTAAAAAGTAAGTACTCCACGGTATTTTTAATATGAAAGGTTGCAGAATAGTAGTTGCGACCTTTTCTTTTTATATTTTTGCACACTTTACTAATTATCCTTATTGAATATGATTTCCCTTGGTGGCAAGCCCCTCGACCTTGCGGTTTTTGAACAAATAGTGCTCCAGGAAAAGGAGGTGACCATTTCAGCGCCTGCTATAAAGGATGTAACACGCAGCTATGACTTTCTCCGTTCTTTCTCGAAGGACAAACTGATATATGGCATCAACACCGGTTTTGGCCCTATGGCGCAATACCGTATTAATGATGATGACCGTAAGCAATTACAATACAACCTTATCCGCAGCCATAGCTCGGGCATGGGGCAGCTGCTTTCGCCTAAGCATAGCAGGGCTATGTTGCTGGCAAGGCTGAACACGATGCTGTTGGGCTATTCGGGCATTCATCCGGATACCGTGCAACTGATGACTGACCTGCTGAACAATGAAGCCTACCCTTGTGTATATGCACATGGTGGCGTAGGTGCCAGTGGAGATTTGGTGCAGCTGGCACACCTGGCACTAGGGCTGATAGGTGAAGGTAACTTTTGGTTCAAAGGAAAGGTAACCCCGGCTAAAGAAGTATTTAAGAAACTAGGCCTGAAACCAATGGATATTTACATCCGCGAAGGGCTGGGTATGTTGAATGGTACATCTGCCATGACGGGCATAGGCGGTGTGAATGTGATCATGGCCCACAGGCTGGTAAGGTGGAGTATGCTGATGTCGCTGATGGTGAATGAAATGATGGAAGCTTATGATGACCACTTCTCTGCCGAACTGAATAATGTAAAGCAACATCGTGGACAACGCGCCGTAGCCGAATGGATGCGCACACTTGGCAACGATAGTAAACTGTTGCGCAAGCGCCACGAACACCTGTATGATAAGAAAGTGACAGAAGATGTGATAGAAGATAAAGTACAGGAATACTATTCACTACGCTGCGTGCCGCAGATACTTGGGCCGGTGTTTGATACTGTACTGAATACAGAACAGGTTATCATCAACGAACTGAACTCAGTAAACGACAACCCGGTAGTAGACCGCAAGAATAAAAACATCTTCCACGGAGGCAACTTCCATGGAGATTATATAGCGCTGGAAATGGATAAGCTGAAGATAGCGGTAACCAAGCTATCGATGCTGGCAGAGCGCCAACTGAACTTCCTGCTGAACCCGCACCTGAACCAAAAACTGCCACCATTTG
>CAMLKS010000308.1 GCA_946480675.1 uncultured Bacteroidota bacterium | reverse complement strand
CAACTTGCTTTTATCTCATTTTTTTCCATTTCCAGTTTAGGGCTCAGGTATGGCACACCAAGATTCATGCCGCGTAATATGAACAAACAACCGAAGAGCAACATAGTAACCGGTACCAGTTTCCGGATAGAGAGCTGCCTTATGAAACTCACCCTATTTTTCAATACTGTCAGCATTACCAGCATAGGCACTGTACCTAAACCAAAGGTGTACATCATCAGCATGGCACCAACCGCAGTTTGTGCTGTTATGCTGGCAGATAGGGCCACATATACCAACCCGCAAGGCAATAGTCCGTTCAACGCACCGGTAAACAGCAAGGATAGCAAACCGGGTTTCGCCATAAATTTTGCCAGTGCACCCCTTACCCAACCTGCCCATGGCAAATTGAATTGCAGTGTTTTGCCGGGAATGAAAGATGCCACCCCGGCAATCAATAACAGTGCACCTGCTATCATAGATACATATTGCTGTATATGGGGATCAAATACCGATTTGAATGAGAACAGTATTAATCCCAATATAGCATATACACTCAACCTACCCAGATGATATAAGGCAATACCCAGCCACTTTCTGTATCCGCTTAACACCTGGAAAGGCATCACCCATATGATAGGGCCACACATGCCGGCACAATGCATGCTGCCGGTAAGCCCCATCAGGAAGATCATGGTATAGGCCAGGGGTATCATTTTGCTAAGTTTATTTCTGTTTCCTGGTAATAGGTTTTTCCATCTGCACGCCAATCCATTTTTACAGTGTAGATGGTATTTACTAACTTATCTACAGGTATAGAACAATTTCCCTGCGCATCCATAGCCACAGGAATATTACGATCCCATTTTGCATTCAGCTTGGAATAAAACTGCATATTGCCCTCAACAACCGCTCCATCAAATTCAGCCGGAAAGTCTATTGTAACATTACTGCCGTCTTTATACACCTTCACCGGCTGGGATAGCGTTGCCTGGTTCTTACCTGCTTCAATCACATTCTGATATGCTAATTCCTGGTTATAGTAGTCTGCAGATACCAGGTCAAAATCTTCCCGCATACTTTTTGTTACCAGTACTACTATCAGCACAACAAAACCACCATACAACAGGGCAATTCTTGCACCCCAATTCATTTTTATCGCACTCATGATATTAATATTTTAATTGCCTGCAAATGGCCCAAGGAAAGAAGTGGTTATCGTTCTGATCTTGACACCTTCTTCATACACACCTATCTGCAATTGCGTTTTTCTTTTGGTGACAGCGCTCTCTGCCAATGTTATAAACATAGAACCCCTGGCATACTGTTCTTTGGGCACTTTAAGTTTTGTTTCACCTACTAATTTTATTTCACCCTTAAAATTTTCCGGCTTCAGCACTATCTCTTTATCTATATATGTTTTATTCAGGAACTTGTAGTTGTATAGATTACTTATTTGTCCATTGCTTTGCTGGTATAACTGCCCGGGTGTACGCAGTATGGAAATGCCCACATCGGTACGGCTGGCCAACAGGTAGACCAACACGCCCAGCAATACAACCATCACCCCTGAATAAGCTTTCATCCTGCCGGTAAACCGCACGGGTTTTTTTTCAGTAATGTTGCTTTCAGAAGCATATCGTATCAATCCTTCTTCAAACCCTACTGCAAGCATCATTTTATTACAAGCGTCGATACAGGCTGTACAGTTGATACATTCCAGCTGTGTACCATTTCGTATGTCTATACCCGTAGGGCACACCTTTACACATTGCGCACAATCTATACAATCGCCCAGGTCGCGTTCGGCAGTTTTCTTATACTTTCCTCTCGGTTCTCCACGCACATGGTCATATGATACTACAATTGAATTTTTATCAAGTAATACACCCTGCATTCTACCATAAGGGCATACTACGGTACACACCTGTTCTCTAAACCAGGAATAAACCCCAAAGAAAATAGTAGTGAATATGACGATTGCCACAAAGCCGCCAACATGTTTACCAATTGGTTCTGTTATTATTTTCTGAAGCTCTTCTACGCCTATTATGTAAGCCAGAAAAGTATTGGCAATAAGAAAACTTACTATCCAAAAAATGGTCCACTTGCCAAACTTCTTCAATATTTTATCCGTATTCCAGGGAGCTTTGGCCAATAGTTTTTGTTGAGCACCATCGCCTTCTATCCAATACTCTATCTTACGAAATACCATTTCCATAAAAATGGTTTGCGGACAAGCCCAACCGCAGAAAACACGGCCAAACACTACAGTGAACAAGGCTATGAATACAATGAACACCACCATGCCAAGCCCAAAGATGAAAAAGTCTTGTGGCCAGAATATTTGCCCGAAGAGTATGAACTTACGTTCAAGTATATTTATCAGGAACAGCGGATGCCCATTCACGTGTATGAATGGCAATGTAAAAAACACCAGTAGGTATAATACACTCAACCAGTTACGGGCATTATATAATTTCCCTACAGGCTTGGTAGGGAATACCCATACCCGTTTACCTTCTTTATCTACCGTTGCTACTTTATCCCTGAACGAGCCTATCTCCCCTTGCATATGCTTTTCTATTTTGTTGCTACCACGTTAGTACTATCCACGCCTGCTGCTTCCTGGTATAATTCTCCTTGTTTTTCTTTAGGGGTAGCCGGCTTAGTACCTTTTATCGATTTTATATAACTTGTCAGCTCAGCAATCTGTTTTGGCGAAAAATCGTCTTTCCAACTTTTCATCCCTTTATCAGGCCAGCCGTATTTTATAGACTTGAATACATCGCTAAGGCTACCACCGTGCAACCAATACTCGTCTGTAAGGTTAGGCCCTACACCACCGCCACCATCTTTGGCATGACAGGCTGCGCAGGCTGTTTGAAATATAGTTGCCCCTGAAGCGACACCTGCATCATCCAGCATTTTTACTGTATTCTCATCTACATTGCCGGAAGATTTAGCCAGATAGGCAGCTTTCTCGGCCTCGCCCTTTTCTACTTCTGCTACATATTCCTGGTATGAACTTGGGCCGTTACCACCCATATGGTAGTAATATATATAAATAACACTTACCACAATGGTCAGGTAAAAACCGTATTTCCACCAAGGCGGCAGGCTGTTATCCAGCTCGTGAATGCCGTCGTAATCATGGTCGAGCATAATATCCTGCTCCTTCTCAATAGCTACAGCCTTATTAAACTTATCCCAGAATGGTCTTCTAATTATAGCTTTTGCTACTTTTTCCGTTTCAGGCTTATTGCTCAATAACCTCACCAATACACGCATGCTCAACAACATGGATAGTATTACCAGCATTTCCAGCGCTATAATACCTATCAGCAGGTAAAAATCGGAAGCAGCAATGCCACTGATGTAAGCGGGTGCCTGAGGTGCTGCAACTGCCAGCGCTTCCTCTGCATGTGCAGCAGTACCCAGTAGCATAATAAACAACAATGCTACCGGTGCTATTACTTTGCTCCGTTCTTTACGCAGTTTCTCTTTGTAAACAAGAGCCAACTGCCGCAATACATTACCCAAAATACCTATCGTAAAAAGCAGTACGATGATAAGCGCTACCAACCCTATGAGCATTGCATTCATTTCGCTGCCTTTGCCATGGGCAGTTTTTTCAGCCGCGGTGGCAAGTACAGGTGCCAGTATGGCCAGTGAGGTAAACAATGATTTTATTATTCGTTTTAACATATTGTCTGTTTTAGGCTTCACT
>CAMLKS010000307.1 GCA_946480675.1 uncultured Bacteroidota bacterium | reverse complement strand
GATGCGGCCCTGCTGAAGCTGGGCGTTACATATCGACCCGGCTATACTTATACCCAATATCCTGACTATAAAGTTGCCAACGGCAGCAACCTGCCGTTATTTAGCCTGGTATATGAAAAGGGTTTGCCGGGTGTGGCCAATAGCATAGCCGACTTTGATAAATGGCGTTTCAGTATAGAAGACGATATGAACCTGAAACTGTTGGGCAGCTTATCTTATAAAATAGCTGCCGGTGGTTTCCTGAATGATAAATACGTGAGCCTGCCTGATTTGATGCACCTGGCAGATAACCAGCTTCTGCTGGCGGCACCATACCTCAACAGCTTTCAGCTGGCCAATTATTATCGCAACAGCAATACAGAAAAGATTTATGGTGAGCTGCACTTTGAATACTACATGAAGGGGCTGCTGACCAATAAAATACCGCTGCTGAAGCAGGCAAGATGGTACCTGGTGCTGGGTTCTAACACCTTCTACGCGGGTAACTATAATTATTACGTGGAAACCTTTGCCGGTATAGATAACCTGGGCTTTAAAGCGCTGCGGTTTCTGCGGGTAGATTTTGTGTATGCGTGGGATAAATTCAACCAGACATCTTATGGATTCAGGGTAGGGATAGATCCTACAGGCATCCTGCGTGGTGGTTTCGGGCTGGGGAACGATGGCGATGGCTGGTAAGGAATAAAATAATGTATTAGTTTCGCTGTTGCTGAACACAAATCATATGAAAATCGTAATTACCGGCGGTGCGGGCTTTGTGGGCTCGAACCTGGCGATAACGCTGAAGCAAACCTATCCGTCTTATAGCATTACTATATTTGATAACCTGCGCCGCAGAGGGTCAGAGCTGAACCTACCTGCTTTTTTGCAACATGGTATCAGCTTTGTGCATGGCGATATTCGCAATCCGGAAGACCTGGAACAGCTGGGCGGGTTTGACTGCATGGTAGAGGCATCTGCTGAACCCTCGGTAATGTCAGGATTGGATGGGTCACCTACCTACGTTATCAATAATAACCTGACTGGCTCCATCAATTGCTTTAACGCATGTATTAAACATAAGGCCAATCTTATTTTTCTTTCTACCAGCCGCGTATATCCCATCAGTTTTATAGAAAATGCAGATTATACAGAATTGGAAACGCGGTTTTCCTTTACTGATAACCAGTCGATAAAAGGCATCAGTTCAAAAGGCATATCTGAAGAACTGTCTTTGGATGCAGCACGTTCATTTTATGGAACCACAAAACTGAGTGCCGAATACCTGATAAAGGAGTACTGTGAGTTTTACGGATTGAAGGCTGCCGTAACACGTTTTGGCGTAATAGCCGGCCCCCGCCAGATGGGCAAGACCGACCAGGGTGTAGTAACCCTGTGGATGGCCCGTCACTATTGGAAGAAGCCGCTGAGCTACATAGGCTATGGAGGGTTGGGCAAACAGGTGCGCGATATGCTGCATATAGATGACCTGATACGGTTGGTGGATATGCAGATACACAATATAGATGCCTTCAATAACAAAGTGTACAATGCGGGTGGCGGTAATTTTAGTTCGGCATCGCTGCTGGAGATGACGCAGATATGCGAGGATATAACAGGTAATAAAATAGATATAGCTGCCGTAAAAGAAAACAGGCCTGCCGACCTGCGTATATATGTTACTGATAACACAAAAATATCCGGCGAGCTAGGCTGGGCACCAGAGAAGAACGCGAAAGACATTTTTTCTGATATATTCAATTGGATAAAAGAAAATGAAATCAGCCTGAAACCTTTATTAAGTTAATACATGAAAGCAAACCTCAAAAACCCATACACTACCTGGAGCATTGTAGCAGCACTACTTGCCATCTTCATGCTGAATACCCCATTTGCAGTTCATCCTGAATTGGTGGATAAAGGGCCGTCATGGTTGGGACTGGATGTATCATGGCAGATGACGCTGAATTATGCCTTGAAAGAAAAATGGGTATGGGGTAAAGATATTGTTTACACATACGGGCCTTTGGGCTTTTTATCTACACGCATAGGTTGGGGCATACCGGCATGGCTGTTTTTTGTGTTTGATGTTTTCCTGGTAGTCAATTTCTTTTTTCTGTTCCGGGACTTTCTGTTGGGTATTCAGGAAAAATTCATTGCCATACTTATTGTCGTTGTCACCACACTGCTTTTGGGTACCAACCATGGTTCCGATCTGTCCTGGGTGCTAACGGTGTTTATCTATTACTGGATGTTCAAGTCTTATAAAGAACCCCGAACATTCTACTTTGTCATGATGGCGGCCTGTATTGTCCTTTGCTTTTTTGTAAAGCTGAATGCCGGCCTTATTGGCATTACATTCCTGGGTGCGCACTTATTGAATTTGTTAGTGTATAAACGTATCCGGCTGCTTAAGGCACTATGTATATTTGCAGGTGTGCTGGCGCTGATTGGTGTACTGGCAGCCTTATTGCATGTTCATCTTCCCGGTTATATCAAAGGCGCGTTTGAGATTATAAAAGGGTATAATGATGTAATGCATATAGATGAAGGTAATTATGTCAGAAGCGAAAGAAATATCGGCTACCTGTTGTTGTTTACACTCCTTTCGCTAACTATACCACTTACATATAGCTTTAAACAGCGTAAACTATCTACGCTTCTTTTCTCTTTGCTGGTATTTGCTTACATCTTCCTGCTCAGGAAACAATCGATAGTACGCAATGATTCGCAGCACTATTATGAATTTTTTGCTTACGCGCCATTTGTTTTCCTGTTTGGTGTTGTACAACTTTTGGATGAAGCCTATCAGAAATATATGGCTCGTTCCGTTCTTTGTTTTTCCTTGTTTGCGCTGTTCATGGTAGCAGAATATGATAATCGCCAAGTCGATAAAAGCTTTGAACAACGGTATCTTTTCTGGGGCAATTATTGGCAGCAATTGGGAGCCTTTGATACGAAGCAATATCAAACCCAGGCAGATAAGCGGTATATACCACAGCGCGTATTAAGCCTGATTGGAAACAAAACGATAGATGTATTTCCCTGGGATAGTGAATATATCCTTGAAAACAAGCTGAATTATTCCCCCAGGCCTGTTTTTCAATCTTTTTCAGCGTATACAGAAAAACTGGGCAGGTATAATTATCAACATTATATAAATAAAGCGCCGCAATTTATCCTGTATGATTATGAGAGTATTGATGAGCGATACCCGTTTAATGACGATTTGCTTGTAAATTTTTTCATCTGTAAAAACTATACCTTTGCAGACTCTTTTATGTCTAACGAAAGATTGCGTCTGGTATTGCAACGCAATCCGGCCGTTATGCCTTTGGAAATTGTAGTGCCTAAAAACGCAGTAGCTGGTATTAATAAGCCAATACCGGTAGACTGGGTGATGATGATGCAGATAGATATCGAAGAAACTTTTGCAGGGAAGATGCAGGCTTTTTTTAATACTACACCTGCTGTAATACTGAAAATGACCAGGGCAAATGGCTCGGTGGTAAAGTATAAAGTATCGAAAGAGTTGCTGAAATCTGGCATAATGGTTGATAGATGGGTAGCAAATACAACAGACTTTTATAAGTATCTGAACGATAAGAATACGCTGGATGTGATAAAAGAAATTGAATTGATTGCTGATCCCGGTTATTATAAAGAGGCAATAAAAATAAAATATATAAATATAAAGTAGTACAATATGGGTAAGGTGTGTTTGGTTACAGGT
>CAMLKS010000306.1 GCA_946480675.1 uncultured Bacteroidota bacterium | reverse complement strand
CCAGCTTTTCCAGCACCGTGTTGGTATAGGCCTGGTCGGTACCTACCGGCATGGTCAGGTACACATATACAAAGTTGGGTTCTGCCTGCGGGAAGAATACAACCTTAGGCGGACGAATCGCCATCATCACTACCGTAAGTATAATGAGGCCAAACGTAATACCGATGGTTTTACCCGGGTGCTTCAGCGCACGTATCAGCCATTTGGTATACCATTCTTTAAATGCTGGCCATGTTTTGTTCTGAAAGGTGAATATCCATTTAGAGAATACAAATTTTTCCAGCAGTACAAATATGTACAGTAACACTATGAAGTTAGCAATACCCCACGCCTGCGCCAGGTAGCACAATAGTGCAAGTGCTCCGAAAACGATCGCTACTACTTTATCTCCTTTACTAAACCTTGGTTTCTTATACTCATGGTCTTCAGGCTTCATAAAGCTAACGGCAAATACCGGGTTGATGATATAAGCCACAAACAGCGAAGCAAGAAGAGTAATAATGAGCGTTACCGGCAGGAAGAACATAAACTCGCCGATGATGCCTTTCCAGAAGGCCAGTGGTATGAACGGCATCAACGTAGTAATGGTACCCGTCAATACCGGCAGGAATATTTCACCTGTGGCCGTCTTGGCAGCTTTGGCTATCGGCACCTTACCATTATCAAATATCCGGTGCGTGTTCTCTATTACCACTATCGCATCATCCACCACAATACCTACCGCCAGCAGGAACGAGAATAGTACGATCATGTTCAGCGATATATCAAAGCCCGGCATTACCAGGAAGGCAATAGCGCAAGACAACGGCATGGCCATGGCTACGAACAAGGCATTGGTAACACCCATGAAGAACATCAGGATGATGGTTACCAGTATAAACCCGATAATGATAGTATTGATCAGCTCATGCAGTGTATTTCGTGTCTGTTCAGACTGGTCGCCTGTTACCACTATATTCAGGTCAGATGGTATGGATACACCTTTCATGTCCATTACCGTCTGTGTCACTTTATCCGATGCTGCAATCAGGTTTTCACCTTTTGCTTTAATGATCTGTAATGTGATAACGTTCTTACCATCCAGGCGTGCATAGCTTTCCTGCTCTTCAAAGTCATCTTTTACTTCTGCCAGGTCTCTCAGGTATAGTGCTTTGCCATATTGGTTCTTCACTATTATATTACCTATTTCTTCAGCCGTCTTAAACTCATTGCGCACAGTAAGGATACGCTTCTGATTGTTCATAGACACCTGGCCTGGTGTAGACGAAATGTTTTCATATGCCACGGCATTCTCGATATCTCCGAAGGAGAAACCGGATGCAGTCATCTTATACATGTCCACATTTATCTGTATCTCACGCTCCAGCGCACCCACCATCTTGGCTTCCTTCACTTCTTTCAGCTCTTCTATCTTATCCTGCACCTCATCAGCATATTCTTTCAGTTGCTTCAGGTCGTAAGCTCCCGATATATTTACATACAGTATCGGGAATTCAGAGAGGTCAATATCATTCACCTCCGGTTCGTTCGGCAGGTTTTGCGGCAGGTCTACACGTGCCTTATCTACCGCGTCTTTCACATCGCGCTTCGCTTTCTCTACCTGTACATCGGTATTAAATTCTACGATTACTACAGAGAAATCCTGGAAGGAATTACTCGTTACTTTTTTAACACCGGTCAAGCCTTTTACTTGTTTTTCTATAGGCTTGGTTACGATGTTCTCCATGTTTTCAGGAGAGGTACCCGGATAAAAAGTCTGCACGATGATCTGTGGCATCTTTATCTCCGGAAACTGTTCCTTAGGCAGGGCATTATACATCAGTAAGCCCGCCAGCGTTATGATTATCGTGAGTATGTATATGGCTGTCCGGTTGTCAATGGCCCAACTGGACGGCTTAAACTCTTTAAATTGATCTTTCATCGATTCGTTTTTCAGATAATTGACTGAAACAATTGTTATCGTATTTCTATAGCCTTACCATTGTCCAGGTCTGCATACCCTTCTACTACTACTTTGTCACCTGTCTGCAAGCCTTCCAATATTTCTACCATGCCGTTCGAATTACGGCCGGTTTTCACAGTTACCGCTTTTGCCTTGCCGCCATCAGCTACATATACCATCTCACCATCAGCCGTTTTTTGTATGGCCGATACCGGAACCACAAGGGCACCCTTATTTTGATAGTTCAGTATCTGCATTTTACAGCTCATGTTAGGGCTCAGCTTGCTGTTGCTACCCAGCCTTACCTCTACCTGGAAGGCGCGTGATACTGGGTCTACCGCTTTCGATACATAGGTCAGTTTCGATTTCAGGCTATCTGTACCATCGGCAAATACCAGGTTTACAGGGTTGCCTTCTTTTACCTTGCCTATATAGTTTTCACCCAGGTTCGCTTGTACTTTCAGATCGGCATTGCTTACCACACGGATACCACTTACACCGGGATTAGCAATATCACCTTCTTTTATATTTACCGCATCTACAATACCGCTGATAGGTGCTTTGATGGTGTACATACTGCGCTGTGCTTCCAATGCCGCTTTTTGTTTGGCAGTAGCTTCATACTGCGCTTTTGCAGACATCAGTTGTACTTCTGTACCTATGTTTTGAGCCCACAATTTCTGCTGTCTTTCGTACAGTGATTTTTGCAGGGTTACCTGTGGCTCCATTGCTTTTATCTGTTGCTCTACAGCAGCAGCATCCAGCACTGCCAGGGTTTGGCCTTTGCTTACGCGCTGGCCCACCCGCACCATTATACGCTTTACAGTACCGGGTGCCTGCGGTGTTGACAAGATATTCTGCTCACCGTTCACAGAACCCTGCACTTCTATATAGGCGTTAAAATCCTGTGGCTGCATTTCTACAACGGATACAGGCGTTCCTTTTGCCGGTTTGGTTTTATTCACTTCTACTTCCAGCTTGGCTATTTTATCATCCAGTGCCGCGCGTTCCTTTTTCAGTTTGGCAAGTTCTGCTTCGCCTCCCTTCTTTTCTTCTCCACCGCAGGCCGCCAGCAGGCTGGTAGTTAATAACAATAAATAAACAGAGCGTTTCATGCTATATATTTTAATTATGTTGTTGGTTATATGTTCTATTGATTTTATAATTCGCCTAATGCTTTTTGCAGGTCAATACGTGATGTGATAGCATCGTATAAAGCACTGAAGTAATTGGTTTGTGCCTCTTTCAGTGCCGATTCTGCGTTCATAACTTCCAGGTTCGACCCTACACCTTCTTTATATTTTACTTTAGCTACGTTAAATACCTCTTCTGCCAGTTTCATATTGCTGCGTTGGTTTTCAAGGGCAGAAATATTGCTCTGCAATGTGATGCGTGCATTTTCCTTTTCCAACTGCAATGCCAGCTTCAGGTTTTCCATATCATTCTCGCTTTTCTGAAGCGTGAATTTCGCCTGTAGCATTTTATTACGACGTTGCATGCCATCAAACAGGGGTACAGTAAGTTTAGTACCTATCAACGCGGATTGCTGCCATTTATCTTGTGGATTAAATAACCTATCCATGTTGTAAAGTGTGTAGCCATAGTTACCAAACAATACCAATGTTGGCAGGCCACCCAGTTTGTAACGTTTCAAATCGTAGCTATTTAAGGTCTTTTGCAGTTCCAATAGCTGATATTCTTTCCTGCGTTCCAGTTCCAGGTCGTGCCCCAACAATTCCTTGTCTATTACGGCCTCCGTCAGCGTATCCTCAAGCGCTATAT
>CAMLKS010000305.1 GCA_946480675.1 uncultured Bacteroidota bacterium | reverse complement strand
CAATGAGTTCATTAAGCCGATAAAAGAAGAGCTGCAAAATGAAGAACTGCAGTTTGAAATATATGGCCGCCCCAAAGCCATCCATTCCATATGGAACAAGATGCGGACAAAACATGTGGCCTTTGAGGAAGTGTATGATTTGTTTGCTATCCGTATCATCCTGAATTCAGCACCGGAACGTGAAAAAGAAGATTGCTGGAAGGTGTATTCTATTGTTACCAACTTCTACAAACCCAGCCCTGAAAGGCTGCGCGACTGGATAAGTGTGCCTAAAGGCAATGGTTACGAAGCCCTGCATACAACGGTGATGGGGCCCGGTGGGCGATGGGTAGAAGTGCAGATACGCTCATCGCGTATGAACGAGATAGCAGAAAAAGGCCTTGCGGCACACTGGAAGTATAAAGAAGGGATGCCAAGTGCACAGGAAAGCAAGCTGGATAGCTGGCTGCAGCACCTGCGCGATATACTGAACAACCCCGATACAGATACGCTCGACTTCCTGCAAGACTTCAAGCTCGACCTGTTTACCGAGGAGATATATATATATACCCCCAAAGGTGAAATGCGTGTGCTGCCGAAAGGGGCAACAGCGCTCGACTTTGCGTTCGATATACACTCTGAGCTTGGAGCGCGTTGTATAGGTGCGAAGGTGAATTACAGGTTGGTGCCATTAAGCCACGAAATTAAGAGTGGCGACCAGGTAGAAATCATAACCTCATCCAAGCAAAAGCCATCGGAAGATTGGTTGTCTTTCGTTACGACTGCCAAAGCCAAGTCGCGCATAAAATACTACCTGAAAGAAGAGAAGCGTAAGATAGGAGAGGACGGCAAAGAAATACTGCAGCGCAAGCTGGACCATATGGGTCTGCCCATGTCGCCGCAAAACCTGCAGGAATTGTGCCTGCACTATAAAAAGCCATCGTTGCTCGATTTGTACTATGGTATTGCAGTGGGTAGCGTGGATCTGAAAGACCTGAAAGAATTTTCTATATCGGGTGATAAAATGATACATCCGGTAAAAGAAGTGAAGCTGGATAGCAAGCACCTGCTTTCTGAAGAAACGGTTAAAAAACCGGCAAAGGGTGCGGAACTTATCATATTCGGCGAGAGTTCGGACAAAATACTTTACAAACTGGCGCAATGCTGCCAGCCAATACCGGGCGATGATGTGTTTGGTTTTATTACAACGGGCGAGGGCTTGAAGATACACCGTACCGACTGCCCCAATGCAGCACAGTTGCTATCGCACTATGGGCATAGGGTAGTAAAAACCAAGTGGGCGAAAAATAAAGAAATATCGTTCCTCAGTGGGGTGCGTCTGGTAGGGCTGGATGATGTAGGCGTGATACAGAAGATAACCAACGTTATATCTGCTGACCTGAAGATGAACATGCGTTCGCTTAGTATCGACTCTCACGATGGTGTGTTTGAAGGTACCATCATGGTATATGTACATGACAGGGACGAGCTTGACCATCTATGTCAGCGACTGGCAGCATTGGAAGGTATCAATACCGTAGAACGACTGGAAGCACAAGAGCAATAATGCAGAAACAATTAGAAACAAAAGAAATGACCATAGGCCAAACAAGCGAAGCATTATATCAACAATATAAAGACACAACACAGAAAGCTGCAGACCTCAACAATGCATCTGCCGTGCTGGGGTGGGACCAGGAAGTGTATATGCCATCGAAAGGATTTGAGATGCGTGGCAGGCAACTGGCTACGCTGGCATCCCTGGCGCATGAAATGGTAACGAGTGATGCCTATGGCAACCTGCTGCAGGAGCTGGCAGGCAGAGGCGATCTGGAAGATACCGCAAAACGAAATGTAGAACTGAGCCTTGAGGATTATAATAAAAACAAAAAGCTGCCGGCAGCATTTATAGAGCAACTGACACAGCAAACCAGTGCCAGCTATAGCGCATGGATACAATCGCGCAAAGAGAATAAGTATAGCATATATGCACCTGAACTGGAGAAGATGATAGCTCTGAAAAGACAGCAGGCAGATATGTATGGTTATGCAGCCCATCCTTATGATGCCCTGCTGGATGAATATGAGAAAGGGGCGACTGTAGCATTGCTGGATGGCGTGTTTTATAAAGTAAAAACTGAGCTGCCTATATTACTGGATAAAATAAAAGCAGCACCGCAGGTGGATGATAGTTTCTTTATGCAGCATTTTCCCCGTCAACAACAGTGGGATTTTTCTATAGATGTGCTGAAGGCAATGGGTTATGACTTTACAGCAGGACGCCAGGATATTTCAGAACACCCGTTCACTACATCGTTTTCGCCTGAAGATGTGCGGGTGACAACGCGTGTGGACGAAAATAATTATGCATCACTACTGTGGAGCACTATACATGAAGGCGGCCATGCATTGTATGAGCAAGGGTTGCCGATTGCGCAGTATGGTTTGCCATTGGGCGCTGCAGCATCGTTGGGCGTGCATGAATCGCAATCGCGCCTGTGGGAGAACTGTGTAGGGCGTGGCACCTATTTCTGGCAATATTTTTACCCTAAGCTGCAGCAATACTTTCCGCAGCAGTTGAGTAATGTATCCGGTCATGTGTTTTATAAAGGGATGAATAAAGTACAGCCATCGCTGATACGCACTGAGGCAGATGAAGTGACATATCATTTTCATGTGATGATACGTTATGAAATAGAGAAAGCATTGATAAGCGGGGAATTGTACCCAGAAGACCTGGCTGAAACATGGAATGGCTTGTATAAAAAATACCTGGATGTAACACCACCGGATGATAAGCAGGGCGTATTGCAGGATGTGCATTGGGCGCATGGTAGCTTTGGTTATTTTCCTACCTATTCATTGGGTAGTTTTTATGCTGCGCAACTGTATGTGCAGGCTGAAAAAGACATAATGAACCTGCCCGAAATGATGGCGCAGGGCAATTTTACCCACCTGCTGCAATGGCTGCGCGATAACGTGCATCAATATGGCAGGCGCTATACTTCTGAAGAAATTTGTAAACGTGTAACCGGCAGCGGGCTGAACTTTGAAGTGTTTATGGATTATGCACGCCAAAAGTTTGCTACTGTGTATGATATAAGCCAGATATGATGCAACTGCAATTGTACAGGCACGATGAGCCTATGGATGCGGAAGAGCTTCTGTTCATTCAGAAGAAAGAAGAGAAGGAACGGGCATCGCTGTACAAAGTAGTGCGTATACTGATGGTGTTCTGTTTTATATGCCCTTTTGTGGTGGCATGGCTTCGGGCATTGGCACAAGTGCCCAATCCTTTTTCCATGCTGTATTATTTTTCTTCTGTGCTATTCCTGATGTGTTTTGCGGGCGGGGCAGTTTACATTGCTTATTCGCGTACCCTGAAAAAAGTACAGAGCGATGTACGCCATCGCACCAAAACAGTGGAACGCACACATATTACCCGCAAACAGTTCATGCCGCACAACAATATGTATTACTTTTTCCTGGATTCTCCCAATAAGCTGAGCATAGAGGTGAGCCAGGAAGATTATTACCGCCTGGAGAAAGGTGATGAGCTGAATATAGAATATACTACTTACTCGAAATTCTACCTGGGATACTTTTAGAAAGGCATTCGCCTGTTTCCGTTAACTTTGCAGCCC
Organism: uncultured Bacteroidota bacterium; assembly: GCA_946480675.1. Next base: position 130 of record CAMLKS010000305.1, on the reverse strand, counting down.
TATTATGGTACGCATAGGTAAAATAGTAGCTACACACGGGCTGCAGGGTGCAGTGGTGCTGAAGCATGTAGCAGGCGAAAGCAACTGGCTGAATAAAGACGCTATATTATTTGTGGAGCTGCGAAAGGAT
>CAMLKS010000304.1 GCA_946480675.1 uncultured Bacteroidota bacterium | reverse complement strand
AACGTGCGGGTCATTCAGACCTATATCCTGTTTGGCAGGAAGAAAGAGAAAAGGATATACCATGAAGTGGTAGAAACATTTGAAGAAATGAAAAGTCCTGTGCGATACCAGTATAATAATGGGATTTACAGGCTACAGAAGGCAGACTATACCATAGGGCAAATAGTGCCATTGCCAAAGTATCATGATCGGGAGTATGCAAAGAAAGTGAAAAGGAGTACAGATGAAAAAGGACGGTTATCATCTATTATATATTTTAACGCAAATGATAGCTTGTTAGGTGAAACGAGGATAACCTATACCAGCGATGATAGCCGCGCGTCTGTTATTAAATATGCAGATGGAACAGGCAAGCTAATTGGCAGCCAACAAGCGACGAGGAATGAGCATGGCCATGTGGTGCAGCTTACAAAAACATACAGTGCTGATGGCGATGAGCTGTATACTATGAACGTGGAATATGCATACGATGCGCATGGGAATTTTATAAGCTATAAATCGGTAGATAGTGATACCGGAATGGGCAGCAGCTATGTAAGGGAGATCACTTACATGGAATAAGTATCAGCGTTTAGGCTTGCATACTCCCCAATCATACTTCTTATTCCGAAATGCTGAGCGGGCATCTAATATCTCGTATATGTAAACCCCTTCTGACGTACAGAAACTCGTGCCGTCTTTGGAAATGCCAGCTTTTTCGAGCATCGCAATATGTTTCTGTGTGTAGCGTTCCCGGCAGGTGTCATCCAGTTTACGGTCATTTATGTAAAGTGTATTGTTGTAGTAATTGACTGAGTATTCTTCACCATCGGAAATAAGCCCGTCTGCTATAGCATCTACTACTATATAGTTGGGGTTATTTTCTGCATACATAGAATCGCTTATAGCCTTCAGGCGCGTATGCAACTTATGCTGGGTATAGGCAGGTGTATTCAAAATGAATGCAAGACTAGCAGATAGACATATACTTCTTTTCATGTGTGTTTGTTGTAGGTTGGTACGTTTAAATTACAACATAGAACCGAGATTATCCTGCAGTAGTTGTATAAAATTTTCCCGTGGTATCATACATGCGCCGAGGCTTTCCAGGTGTTCGGTATATACCTGGCAGTCTATCAGCTGTACCCCTTCTGATGCCAGTTGCTGCACATACTTTATAAAAGCGTACTTGCTGGCATTACTGCGATGGCTGAACATGCTCTCGCCAAAGAATACATTACCTATACGGATGCCATACAGGCCGCCTACAAGTGTTCCTTCATGCCATGCCTCTGCACTATGTGCATAGCCCATTTCGTGCAACTGTGTATAAGCATCTACCACATCATCACCTATCCAGGTGCCATCCTGCCCATTGCGGGGTGTATGGCGGCAATTGTTGATCACTGTGCTGAAATCGCTATCGATACGGAATTCAAATGCATCGTTTTTCAATAACTGCTTCATGCTTTTGCTCACCTTCAGCTGGCCGGGGAATAAAACAAAACGGGGGTCAGGACACCACCACATGGGTACCTCATCATCGTACCAGGGGAAAATGCCGCTCCGGTATGCCAGCAGTAACCTTTCAATCTGCAAGCTGCCGCCGATAGCCAGCAGCCCGTCTTCCAGCGCTTCGGAAACAGGCGGGAACCACAGTTCATTATCATTGAGCATATGCAAGTGCATAAGTAAAATTAATACATGGCAAATTGCACTGGCATGAAAATGTTACCTATTTTTAAAGAGCATATGGGTACCCGTAAAAGGCCAGGCCGCACCCTGCGCTATGAATATACTACGCATAACATAGTACGCCATATACCCGGCGGCAAGGCCTATTTTTCCTTTCTTGAAGAACTGATAAACAGCGCTACCCAAACACTGCACCTGCAGGTATACATCTTCACCTATGATGAAACCGGCCAGCGCATTGTAGATGCCATGACGAATGCTGTGGAGCGGGGCGTGCAAGTGTACCTGCTGGTAGATGGCTACGCATCGCAACACCTGCCGCGCAGTTTTGAAAAAGAGATGGCAGACAGAGGTATTCATTTCCGCATGTTCGAACCGCTGTTTAAAAGCAGTGATTTTTATTTTGGCCGCAGACTGCATCATAAAATAACCGTTGTAGATCATATAAAAGCACTGATAGCCGGCATCAACATTGACAATAAGTATAATGATATGCCGGAAAAGCCGGGGTGGCTGGATATGGGTGTATATACCGAAGGTGAGGCCGCCCTGCAACTGGCAGATGTATGCTGTGAAATGTGGAATGGGGGGCTTAATAAAACTACGCGTGCGCATGCACCCAGCTATGCACAATATGAAAGTTTATTGGCACCATATAAAGACAAGCACTGTGAAGTGCGCGTGCGCAGGAACGACTGGGTGCGCCGCAGGCAGCAGATAAAGCATAGCTATATACAAATGCTGAATCATGCGCGGGATGAGATGATCATTATGAGCAGCTATTTCCTACCGGGTAAAACATTCAGGGGTAGAATGGAGGCTGCCGTGAAAAGGAACGTGAAGCTGAAAGTAGTATTGGCGGGCCCATCGGATGTGATGCTGGCCAAGCATGCCGAGCGGTTTTTGTATAACTGGCTGCTACAAAATAACGTAGAAGTATATGAGCATCGCAACATAGTGCATGCCAAAGTAGCGGTGGCCGATATGCAGGTGGTGACCATCGGTTCTTTCAATTTTAACGACATCAGCACCTATGCCAGTATAGAACTGAACCTGGATATACAAGACAAGACCTTTGTAAGCGGCGTGCATAAAGAGCTGGACCGCATTATAGAACAGGAATGCGTGCAGATAACCAGGGAAGATTATGCGCATACCAACAGTTTCTGGAAGCGGTTGCGGCAACGCATAGCATATAACCTGGTGAAGTGGATGCTGACGCTGGTAACCTTCTACTATCGCCAGCGATAAACTATTCGCCCTTTATACGTGTTATCAATCCTTTGAAAGAGCGTGCATCCCATTTCAGCCTGCCCCGCTGAATAACCATTTTGTTATCGGCAGAATCGTGCAGGAAATAATGGAAGACAAACTTCCCATCCGGGTATTCCCAGCCACCCATCTGCCCGAAACGGAGGTCGTTGAAGACGAGCGTATCGCCCCATTTTTCAGTAGTATAATATCCCTGTGAAAAGCGGATGAGTTTTTGTGTGCTTTCGTGGTCTTCGGATTCCTTCAGCAAGGCTTCATTGCGTGCAAAGAAATACAGCGGCATGTCGTCCCGTTTATCGAAGATGGAACGGTAGCCTATATAGCTACCGCTATCATTTGTAGCTACCACATACCATAGCATGCTATTGAGGGGCGTAGGGGTAACGAATTTCTTATCGTAAGCAATATGTTGCTTTTGCAGCAGGTGCTTCACCTCGCGGTCTATTATTATTTTATTCACCGTACAGTAACCCAAATACAAAGCACTGCAGATAATACCTGCGCGTGCCCACAGGATGCGTGTTTTGTGTTTGCTGCGCGGCATGGCCATTGCTACAGTAGCTATCCCTGCTACGATGGTGAATAACGGGTCGGCAACGAAAAGTGTATTGAATGCAACCCGTATATGGCTGAATGGCTCAAACAGGCCGGTGCCATATGCATTCTGGCTATCGAGCAACAGGTGGATGAAAATGTTGAGTCCTATCAGCAGCATCCAGCGCGATAAGGGGACGCCGCGGGAGCGGTGCAGCCGTGCTGCTGTAAGCGCAAATAACGGCGTGACCAGTACCATGCATAGTATGGAGTGCGTAAAGCCGCGATGTGCCAGCAGGTTG
>CAMLKS010000303.1 GCA_946480675.1 uncultured Bacteroidota bacterium | reverse complement strand
CCGTTGGTATCAGCAGCCTGTCGCGGTAATCCAGGTTCACCCTTACCGTATCCATCGCACGGCAGCCATTGGTACCCAGGCCGGTTACCACATACATCGTAGGCTCCGTTGGGGTAGCTACAGGGTAAGAGATATTTGGGTTATTCAGTGATGATACCGGTGACCAGTTATACAAACGCGCACCATTTACCAGCAACTGTACACTCTGGCCGTATTTTATGGTCGTATCCGGTGTCAGGATATTTACCAGCGGCAGCGGGCGTACTTCCACATAAGCATCTATCGTATCATAGCAGAATACATCATCACCGACCATTATTTTATAATGGGTGTTCTTCTTAGGGCTTACCATCGGGTCAGCACATACATCGCAGCTTACAGAGCCGATAGCAGGTTTGTATTCACCGTTCTCATATTCATACCATTGGTAGTAGGTACCTTTCCTTACCTCCAGTTTGAAAGCCTCGCCGAAGCATATGGCCGTATCCCTGGGATATACACTGAAATCGTGCTGAGGTACGTATACCTGTAGGGTATCGGCTATGATACAGCCATTACGGCCATAGGTACGGATAGCATAGTTGGTAGTCTGTGGTACATAGGCCAGTGGTTCCCTTATTGTAGAGTCCGACAGGTAATTGCCCGGTGTCCACATATACAGGAAAGGCAATCCCGGAGCTTCACAATAGTCAAACTGGAATACGGGGCGTGTAGCAAACTCTTTGATGGCTGCTGCTGTTTTTACATCACATACGCTCTTAGTAGCCGTGTTTTGTGCCCTCAGTTCCATACCGGAGATATAAGAGGTAGGCATAAACTTCATGATAGGTGGGTAATCGGCCACGCCCGTACAAGGGCCACCCAATACAGGGTTATCACTGTAACATATTTGTACAATTAGATTCCTGGTCGTATCCCAGTTGTAGGCCTGGTCGAAGCTGAATTTATTCCAGCCATCAGGCAATGTTTGCCCGGCAGCATTGGTATACACCGTTACCAACCCTTCCTCAAAGCCATCGGTCCTGGTCAGTTCTGTCTTATCGGTACATCCCAGGCGGATGGTAAAGTTGCCATATATAAAGGCTGCATCTTTATTGCCTGCCACTTCTACCGAAAGAGCTTTCATTGTTGCAGAACGCAGGCCATATTCCTTAAACTCATCCTTACGGATCAGGTACTGGTATTTAGTAGAATAGATCTTAGTTTCCAATATTGGTGATGAAGGGCCGGTAGTATCTATGGCAACACCGGTACCAAAACTGGGAGATCCCCATACTACTACCGAATCGTATTTGTCGCAGGTCTGTATGTTATTGGTCCCGCACATCATGTTGTCTATCGGGCCACGGCCGTTGATAACGGCATCCAGTTGCAGATAACCCGGACGGCACATCACGAAACGGTCGGTTTGAGGGAAGATATCAATAGTATTAGAGGTATCCACGTACACCAATACCGTATCGCGGGCTTTACATTTATCTTTCAATTCAGGAGAGAAGACTACGTAGTTGGTGTTGGTACGTGCTGTAGATATCGGATCTGCAATATCATCAGCATTCAGGTCTTTGGCAGGGCCACCGCTGATATCACTCCATTTGAAGCTTAAAACCACGTTACCATAACCTTTTACAGATAACTGCCTGCCGGGCGGGTTTATCTTACACGTAGCCAGGTCGCGGCCGGCATCCAGTCCATTGATAACTTTGATATATACCACCGTATAGTTGCGCAGCACGATAGGCTGTGCAGCTGTACAGGTAGAGTCTGCAGATGTAATGATAAGGGTATGCTCACCAATATCCGATTGTGCGGGAGTCCAGGAAAAGGTACCGCTTACACTCTGCGTTCCGGCACCGGTCACAGCAAAGTTAGAACCTGGTATCACACTAGTATTGGCATACATGTAAACGGTATGGGTTGGGTCACCAGTCTTTGAAGTAAGCGTAAAATTCAGATTATTACCCGGGCAGGTAACAATGGCCTTACCTCCACCGACAACGGGTACAGTGGTACCATTATCAACAGTTAGCGTACTGCTCAGCGAGTCAATACCCGGTGGCGGGTCAGAACAAGGCAATACAGATACCTGAACGTCTCTGTATACATGGCTTAGCTTAACACCGGTACCGCGTTCATAATCCTCAGCACGGAAAGTAAGTACATATTGACCTTGCGCTACAGGTGTAAAGGTAGCCGCACCCGTAGTAGAATTCAGCCTGTACGGGTTAGCACCTGTAGACCCTATCGGGTCAGTAGTGGAATAACCGGGCTGATATGTACAAGGTGTATTAGTCGCCGTATAAGGTAGCTGTTGGTAAACTTGTATTGAGTCTCCGTTAGGATCCAACGGGCCATTCAGGTAAGTAGAAGGCTGGCCGGCACAGATATAAGGCAATGGATTGGTAGTAAAACGAGGAGTGCTATTATTGTATTTTGTTACATTATTCAGCATTGCCTCTACATACAAAGAGTTACAACCTACTGGACCGCCCACAACAATATTACTATTATTTCTTGCACCTAAAAACCATGAAAAGAGCCAGTCAGTTTGTGCACTTGGCAATGTTGTAGTGTTCCTGTATATCCTTCGCTGGAAGCCAGGATATTTGTTAGCCATTGTCAGATACCTACAGCTGTTTGAGTCTGCGATTACAGGGCACAAACTATGTACCGTATCTGTAGATGAACCGAGACCTTTTATATCAACAACGGGAAGGCTAATCGGAACCCCAGGGCTTCCAGGGAGTGCGGCAAGCGTAGGAGAAGTAATTGTTACAGTTTGTTGATCTCCACCTTCTATCGTGCACGTCTGGCAGGCATAATAGACGGTCAGAATTACCTCGTACTCATAATTGGTAGTACCTGTACAACCGTCGATGCCCGTACCAATATAGGTAACTTGAATATCGGCAGCAGCCAGATGGCAGGCAGAAGCTTTTCCGGGCAACAAAAAAATACCGCAGAAAAAAGCAAAACCAGCCAATAATTTTTTAAGTAATGACAGACTCATATGCTAAGTTCTATTTTCTATTATTAATACTGTATGGATAGTACATCAGTAGCTATCCATACAGTATTCTGATTTATATTCTTTTAACGCTATTATCGGATAAGCGTCACGTTACCTTGTTTAGTAAACTTACGGCCGCTGGCTGTAGTCCCTTCTACTACGTAGATGTATACACCCATTGGTTGTGGCTCATTTTTAAACTGTCCGTCCCAGCCCTGATCAATATCACTTGTTTCAAACACCTTAGCACCCCAACGGTTGAAGATCGTAAAGCTCTTCAGGTTAGCATCTCCCCTGCGCAGGATTTTAAACACTGCATTAGGATTAGAGCCCGGAGTAAAGGCATTTGGCAGAGATATAACACTTTCAACATCTACCAGCACATTTATAGAATCTACAGTAGTACACCCTGCTTCTGTAGTAGCTGTTACAAAGTAACGTGTATTTACATCCGGTTTAGCCACAGGGTTTGATACACTTGTGCCGCTCAAACCTACAGGCGGGAACCAGCTATAGTATGCAGCATTGCCTTCCGGATCCATCTGGTAAGATTCACCGGGATATATAGTTACCTCATCAGGCAGATAGACTGTTGGTTTCGGATTCACTATCACTTTCACAACAGCAGTATCAAAACATGCATTGGTATCTATGGCCACAATACTATATACCTGTGTACTTGTCGGGTTCACCATCGGGTCTGCACTCCTTACATCAGATATGCCGAACTCAGGATACCAACGGAAAGACTTAAGTCCGTTACCTGTCATATGCAACTGTGTT
>CAMLKS010000302.1 GCA_946480675.1 uncultured Bacteroidota bacterium | reverse complement strand
ACCGCGGCTCCATACAAAAAGCTGGTGATCGCGTACGATGATCTGCCCGCGTATCCCGTCCATCTTCCGTTCTATTTGCCAGTCTTTTACATCGCCCAGCTCCTCGGGTGCAGTTTCCAATGCATAGGCCAGGTAAAAAGGGTAGGGCCGCGATATATCTGCCGCATCATCTGTTGCGCTCATCAGGCTATCCAGCGCAGTTTCATTGGCCTGCCAGTTGCCTGTCAGCCTATGTGCTACTATGCTTTCATCTATGTTGTATCGCTTTGCCAGTGCCTTTATGGTTATCTTATCCGATACACCCATACGGAATCCACCGGTTATCAGCTTATTGAAAACAAACAATTCCTGCCGGCCCAGTAGCCGCCACATTCCGGTGATGTACGCTTTACGCTGGTCATCTGTTTTATTTTCAAGGGCTATCAGGCTATTGATAACTTCATGTAGTGCATGCGATGTCTCGCCATCACTGCCTTTTAGCAGCAGGCTGATGGTTTCGGCCAGGTCGCCCACTACATGGTACGATTCTTCCAGTAGCCACACCGGTGTGCCGCTCACTTCTGCACACCAGTCTCTTAGCTCGCCCGATTTTATGGTGCGCTTAGGTGTTTTACCCGTTAATAGTGCAACGCACCATATCGAGTCTTTAGGGTCTGCATGCTCAAAATAATCAGCCAGTGCATCTATCTTCTCGTTGGTAGATGTCGTTTGATCTATGCGTGTAAACAGTTCACTAAATGCCTGCATCTTCCCCTCCTGTTGTTTCCGGTTCGTCCAGTTGTTCGCCTGTATATAGCGTTTCTACCTCCGTAGCATTCAGCCCATAGGCATCCTGTAGCCATTTAGCATATACCGACTTATAGCCGTGTGTTACATAAATATGCTCTGCTCCTGTTTCCTTTATCGCCGTGTTCAGTTGCCCCCAGTCTGCGTGGTCCGATAATACAAAACCCCTGTCGGCACCACGCCTGCGGCGCGTACCACGCAATTGCATCCAGCCGCTGCAAATGCCCAGCTTATAAGGCTGCAGTTTGCGCAGCCATGGCGTATTCTCTGCAGATGGAGGGGCAATGATGATATCTCCTTTTATATCTTTCGGGTTGATGCTGCTGTCAATGCGTCTTGCATAGGGCAACGGCTCAATGGCGGCCTCATACAGTTTGTTTACATTATCTACGGCTCCGTGCGTGTATATGTTGCCGATACTTGGGTCCAGGTGTTTATGTATGCGTTGGGCTTTGCCTAGTGCATATCCCAGTATCACCGAGTTCTTGCCTTCTTCCCTGTTTTTTCGCCACCAGTCATTAATATCATGGTGCACGGTAGCCGGGTCAGGAAAGTTATACACCGGCAACCCAAAGGTGCTTTCGGTTATAAAATGATGACATCGTATCGGTTCAAATGGTACAGAAATGCCATCTTCCCCCAATTTATAGTCACCGCTTACCACCCATATCTCTCCCTTGTATTCCAGCCTTACCTGTGTGCTACCCCATATATGGCCGGCAGGGTGCAGGCTTATCTTCACGCCATTGATGGTAACAGGTTCATTATAGTCTGCTGTTTGCACCTCAATATCCTGCCCCAGGCGGTAACGCATTACAGGCGCTGCATGTATATGGGTCAGGTATTTCTTCATACCCCATCGGGCATGGTCGCTGTGTGCATGGGTAATGATGGCATTATCCACAGGCTTCCACGGGTCTATATACACATCGGCCTGTGCGCAATAAATACCGTTTTGGTTAAATGTGAGCATGTTATCGTCTCTTGGTTTATGCTATAAAAAAGCCTGCCGCCATACAACAAGAAAAAAATTAAAAAGTTTATCATTCCTGCTGACACAGGGCTGTCACTACCTGCATGTTTCTTTGTATCATAAAACCACATAAATATGCAAAACGTACTTTCCAACACAGCGCACGAAACACTCCATAGCTTGGCTAAAGATTATGCGGCCTATAACCTTTGGGCTGTCAATCAAATGGTTAACTGGCTGCGCACACATCCGCAGGATATGATGGACACTGCCGTGCTTTCCAGTTTTAAAGGCATCAAGCAAACCATTACACATATCATGAATACGCAAGACTGGTGGCAGGGGGTATTGCAGCACCATGCAGACGATAGCCTATATGGACGCGAACATACCGGTACCATGGAAGATTTGTATAACGATACAATAGCTCATTCACAGGCGTTTTTAGAATATGTTAATGCCCTTACAGAAGAAGAATTGAACGAAGTGGTGTCTTTCAGCATACCCTATGTGGGCGATTTTAAAGCGCCGCGCTACCAGATGATACAGCATGCCGTTACACATGGTACTTATCATCGCGGGCAGGTTGTTACGATTGCGCACCATCTGGATATACACGATGCGCCGATGACCGATTATATGTTCTATGTATTGATGGCTAAGTAAGTACAATCTTATTTTGATAGAAAACACCGGTGTTTTCACCGGTGTTTTCTATTGGTTATTATCGTAATTTTATAAGACAAAGGGGAAAGCGGGCGAAACCATATTTTAAAACACTTGAATAATGGACAAGCCGGCACACGATTATTCTTATCTTAAAATGACCGAAGAGGCCTATACCCGGGCTTTGGTCGATGCCTTATCGGGTGATATATGCCTCGTAGATGGTAATGGTGTTTTCTTAGGTGCCGTGGCCGATTTTAACAACGAAATATGCGCACCCCGCTATGTCAAATCCATAAAAGACCTGTACCCGGATGACCCTGAACTGGTTAAGTCCTTCCTTGAGAATATTAAGATCACGCTTGAAACAAAGAATACCCACGTTTACCAGTACGAGGTAAAAACGCCGCTCAAAACCCGGCACAACGAAGCCCAGTTTTCATACCTGGACGATGATAAGGTGCTGATAGTAAACAGGAATATTACGCCTATTATGGAGTTGTCCTCTCGTGTATATGCCAACCAGGCTATCCTGAAGGCTATCATCGAGAATAACAACGATATGATTTTTGCGCTCGACCTGGAGATGCGTTATATCCTTTTCAACCCCGCACACAAACGCTCTATGACGACAAGGTATGGTGTCGATATAAAAATAGGGACACCTATGACCCGCTATGTGCGTGTGAATGAAGATATAGGTTTGGGCATGAGTGTTTTTCAAAGGGTCATAAAAGGTGAAAGGGTGATTTTTGAAAGCGATTTTGGCACAGAGGGTATGTTTCGAGGGCATACACAATTGCATGTTTTCCCCTTGCTGGATGAAAGCAAAAAGATATTCGGTATCGCCGTATTTGCCAAGGATGTAACCGCACAGCACGAATTGCAGCAGCAGAAGGAGAATTATATAAAAATGATGGAATATCTCGTTTCCGACCTGTCGCACAAACTGAGGAAACCGGTAGCCACTATACTGGGGCTGGTGCAATTGGTAGATGAAGAGAAAAATATAAAAGACCTGCAGAAAATACTCTCTTACCTGCACGAATCTACTGCCGAATTGGATGAGTGTATTCGCCAGATGACGCAGTTTCTTGAAGATCATACACGTACGGACGAAACGAAATAGCTACATTCCTTATCTTAGGGCTATGGAAACAACAACCTTAGGAATAGGCTCACGTGTAGAGCACCCGCATTTTGGTAAAGGCGTGGTGGTAGATGTAGCCAGCGAAACATATACAATCTGGTTCAAATCGCAGAATGCAGCTAAAAGCATCAATAAAGATTACGAACTGAAAATAATACAGGCCACAGAAGCCACTGCTGAAGGGCAGGCAGCGGGCATCACGTTATCTGATATTGAACAGGCA
>CAMLKS010000301.1 GCA_946480675.1 uncultured Bacteroidota bacterium | reverse complement strand
CACAACACCCTCAAATGCCTGAACACGCTCACGATCACCTTCTTTTACCTTCACCAGTGCCGAATATTCTGTGCCATTGAATGTGATAGCGCCTATACCTGCATAGGTATTCGGGCCGGTATAGTTGAAGCTGATAATAGATTGGTTAAGCCCCCAGGGATTACCGGCGAAAGAGAGATTTGGATAACCAAAGTCCAGCGTATCTATGGCAAAGATGGAAGCATGCACTATAGCTGGTGTTGTCTTATAATTATCTATCCTGGCATGATATACACCCGCCGAACCTGTGCTGGTATATACCGATGTGCTCACAAACTGTATTTCGTCGCCTTCTGCAAAGGCACCTAATATACGGCCATCATTGGTGGCCAGTTCAAATGTATCTACCTGGCGGCCATTCGGCGGAACGCCATACGATATGGGCGATTTCAGCACCTGTATATCCAGGTTGTTATTACCGCTGCCTATTACATCCGGCAGCTTCACCAGGAAAATGGTATCATTCTGGATATCAAAGTTGCGGTTAGACAGGAAGTATTGTGCCGGTCCTTGCAATGCCGAACCTGTCTTCACCGGGTACAGGTTGCGGATGGCTACTCCTTTATAGGTAATATTGTCCCATATCTGGTAGTTCAGGCTGGCAGCGCCGCTATACCCACTTTGTTTATTTATTTGGTAAATCACCGTTTCTTTAAAACCTGCCTGCCAGCTGGTATTGTAGCGTATCTTATTTCCTGTAAGGAAAAATTCGTCTTGGGTCATGGCAATGGCCGGATAGTCAAACCATGTCGTATCGTTGTTATAATTACCATAAAACTTATAGAAGTTCCACTTCCCTTGCGGATCGTTACTTTCTGAAAAACCCAGCACTATATAGTTCAATCCATCGGTAGAATTGAGCATTACAACAATATACTTGTCTGCCACAGGGTCATACATCACTTTAGGGTCATAACGGTAATCATTAAAAGTATTCAGCCCTGCAGCATTTGAAAATGTCTTCAACCCGCGCTTATAGGTCATTTGCCCTGTCGATCCATTCAGCACAGCTATAGAGGAATTAACTACGGAAACAGCCTTACCATCTTTAGATATGGCCATATCATTATCCGGTGGGATACCGGGAAAAGAATCTGCTACAAAGCCTTTTTCTACTACCGGCCCAGGTATAGCAGAAGCAGTAGTTTTAAATGCTACTGTTAGCTTTTTATGCGGAAAATACCTGGCAGATTGCTCTTTTATCTCCCTCAGTCGCTTTTTTTCAATATTTGCATCAGGATTGGGCGCTTCCAGGTTTATCACCTGTGCATTATACTTATCTTCCACATCCCCGGCGATGCTGGTACCGGCAAGGGCTGCCGTATGCTTTGTTACCCTGGCATGCTGCGCCATACCGGCCATAGCACTTACCATAAACGAGAAAAGGAGTAACCTTCTGCGCATATTTATAAACAGTTTGAAATAAAAATAAGAAAACCGCTGCAAACTATGTTGCAGCGGTTCATAATATGTGTGTTATCCGTTACTTTATTATCCTTGCAATGCGGCTGCACCACTTACTATCTCTGTAAGCTCTGTAGTAATAGCAGCCTGGCGGGCGCGGTTGTAGCTTATTTTCAGTGAACGTAGCATTTCGTTCGCATTTTCGCTCGCTTTGTCCATTGCCGTCATACGCGCACCGTGTTCAGATGCATTGGCATCCAGTACCGCTTTATACACTTGCGTGTTCAGTATCTTAGGCATCAGTTCCTGCACCAGTATTTCTTTAGATGGCTCGTATATAAAGTCGGCCTTCTTATTGTTTCCCTGGTTTTCCACCTTAGGTATCGGCAGGTACTGCTCGTTTACAAAACGTTGTGTAGCCGCATTTTTAAATTGACTGTAAACCAGTTCCACCCTGTCATATTCTTTATTCAAAAATGCTTTTTGGGCATATGCCGCAGCATTACGAACATTATCAAATGTCAGGTCGGAGAAGATAGTCCAGAAATCGTGAACTACGTTGAAGTTATTGCGCACAAAGAACTCATAACCTTTTTTACCTATTGGCAGTATGGTCACGTTTCCTTTGGCAAATTGTGTAGCGTATTTATCAGCAATCAGCTGGCGGGTTGCTTTTATTACGTTTGAATTGTAGGCACCACACAAACCACGATCGCTGGTGATGGGTATCAGCAGCACGCGCTCCGCAGCACGCTCTTCAGCCAGTGGCATTTCCATATCTGCCGATGCGTTGCTGGCGATGTTGCTCAGCATTTCCTGCAGTTTCTGCGCATAAGGGCGCATTTGCAATATCGCATCCTGCGCACGGCGCAGCTTGGCAGCACTCACCATTTTCATGGCTTTCGTTATCTGCTGGGTAGATGTTACTGACTTGATACGGTTGCGAACTTCTTTAAGCTGTCCCGACATATATTAAAAAATATAGAAAATCAAATGATAAACTGGGCGCAAAAGTACGACAACTATGTCAAAATCTCAAAGAAGGTTTGATTTGTTTTCGGCTTTCAGCGCAAGATCCCATAAGGTATAAGCATTATATATAATTGCTGCTAAATTGTTTATTTCTAACTTTTTATATAACTAAAAACCGCTCCTTGAGAGAGCGGCTTTATAAGATCAGGTTATATGTATGTTATTGCACTATCAGCTTAGTAGTTTTGCTGTTCTCGCCTTCTGCATCCAGTATTACGAAATAAACACCTTTGGCTACATCTTGCAGGTCTACCGATATAGCGTTGCGGCCTGAAGCATATTCAATGTTGCGGCTGTTTATCACCTTACCTGTCACGTCAGTCATTTTCAGCACTGCTTTACCACTATTCTGCGCATAGAATGCCAGTGTTGCGCTTTGCGTAGCGGGGTTAGGGTAAATATCCAGTGCGCTGATAGGTAATGCCGACTGGCCCACGCTTAGCGGTGTACAGTTGCTTGGCGCAAAGCTTATCATCACCGATTTACCAACCGCACATGCCGGCTCCAGTATGGGTGCTGCAATAGCGCTGTATGTAACAGTCCTTGTAGCACTGATGCTAAGGTCAGACGGAGTACAGTTGGTCGACATGTTTGTGCCTTGACAGTTATAATCAAAGGCACTTACTCTCAGATATTGCAATGGTGTGTATCCCTTAATAGGAATGTTATACGTGCCATTCCCGGCCAATCCGGAAGTGCGATACAGTACCGTTCCATCAAAGTTCTGCACGATTAGTGTCAACTGTCCGCTCCTGCCGGTATAGGATGAGATGGTAACTACGATATTCTGTGTCACGGCAGTATCAACGGTATCACAGGCTACGATAGATGACAGCTGATCATTCAGTTCTACATAGTTACCCACCTGCTCGGTGCCGTTAAAACTTACCATGTTAGTGGAACCGGATGCCGTTGCAGTTGTAGTAACCGTATTAGATGCTCTTGTTTTACGACTCACGAATGGTGTATAGTATACTTTTTGCAAACCACTGCAAGGAACGGGGGAGCTAATGGTAAGTGTTGCGGGTGTAGTATTACTTATGCTACTGCTATTAGTACTATACATGATATCCGCAGGGTTTGCGGCTGCAATGGCCGTTTTAGTATCATTGTATGTAGTTACAGCAGTGCCGGTACGCACCCATGCTACTGTCTGGCAGCTTGAAAGTTCAGCAGGAACAGTGGCTGATATATTCATAGTTACCGGGTCGTTGCAGCAAATAGGCATTGAATGGAGGATATCTTGCCCCTGCCCCGGCGTAGGATATTTTGCCAGTTTGGTAAAGAAGGTTTCAGCGCATCCGTTAGAGTCTGTAATCGTAACAT
>CAMLKS010000300.1 GCA_946480675.1 uncultured Bacteroidota bacterium | reverse complement strand
CCTGAATTTGGGCAATGCCTTATTCTCTTGTGCCAGCGATATCTGGTAATGATGCCCCGGTATGGCTTCGTGGAGAAACAGGGTTTCCATACCTACTGCATTAAACTTTTTAGCATCTATTATAGGCACATAGAAGATACCGGGCCTGCTGCCATCTTCCGAGCCGGGATTGTATTCTGCACTGGCCGATGCTTGCCTGAAGGCTTCCGTTTGGCGGATAGTAAAGGGTGAAACCGGAACATTTCGGAACATTTTCTTCAATTGTGGGTCTTCCTGTTTCTTTATATTCCAGAAACTATCCAGCACCTCTTTAGGCGTATTAAACGGGTAAAATTGCGATGAAGAACCTATATACTCAAAGAAGCTTTGCAAATCTCCTTTATAGCCCGTTTCATCTTTTATACGGTTCATCTCCCCTTCCAGCCTTGCTACTTCTGCAAGCCCTATGTTATAAATGCTGTCAGGAGATAGTGTAGTGGTGGTCCAGTAACGGATGCAGTAGTTATAATATTCTGCTCCATTTGCCAATGCTCCTATACCACTTGTTTTACGCGCTTGTGGCAGGTATTCGTCCTTAAAGAAACTGTACAGTTTCTTGTAAGATTCACCTACGTCACCTACTATGGCATGTTTATATTTTTTATCCAGGTTTTGCCTGTCTTTAGGTGAATAGCTTTCCGGCATTTCTTTTATAGGGGTATAAAAAATGCTTTCTTCGGGATTGTCTACGATAATAGCTTTCAGTTGTGGCAATACTTTCACCACCAGTGCTTCCGGTAGTACCCAGCCCTCTTTCATCCCTTTCCGCATATTGGCAATAGCCGTATCCGTCCATGCAGGGAAAACTGAGAGGCGTTTCAGAAAATCACTATAATCTTTGATGGTTTTGAATGGCTGATTGCCCTTGCCGGAACCTAATTGTGGCAACTCCAGTGTAAAGGCCCAAAACTGGTTGATAGGCAGGTAATGTGAGGGGTATCTAAGCCCCTCTATCGACATCTGCATTTCGTATTTGAACAATTGCAGGCTTGTTATATCATCCCCATCCAGCTTATTGCTATCTATACGGTTAGCTTCCGATAGATACCTGGCATAAAATCTACGCAGGCTATCCCTGAAGCTTTCAGCTATCGTAATAGTCAGTTTATCATTATATCTGTTATCGCCATTAGCCGTAGCTTCCAAAGGAAATAATTGCATACGTTCTTCCCAATAATTGCTGAACATTTCATTCAGCCTGCCGGCTTTGTCTTTTTCGCCAGTTGTATTGCAGGCCGCAAAGCCAATAGAGAATATAAAAAGATATAGATATCGCATAGTGTGGTATTGACACAAAACAACAAAAATATACGTTAGTTTTTCTTAATACAGAGGGTGAAATGCGGGGGTGTTTTCTCATGCTTCTATTGTTTTTTACTATAAGTAAATCGGGCTAAAAAGGTATAATAGTCATATTTTTGCAGGCAAATACAAAAGCTAAGAGATGTATCCTACTGAAATAGTGGCCCCAATGAAGGCCGAAGTTACTAACCATG
Organism: uncultured Bacteroidota bacterium; assembly: GCA_946480675.1. The sequence continues at coordinate 2,267 of CAMLKS010000300.1, read as the reverse complement.
GTTTTAAAGAATTGCTGACTGCGGAAGAGGCTGATAATGCATTGAAACAGAGTGGCACTTCTTTATTGTTTATCAACTCTGTATGCGGTTGCTCGGCTGGTACGGCACGCCCCGGTGTTATTATGGCTATACAGAATGCAACTAAAAAGCCAGACCAGTTGCTTACCAGCTTTGCAGGTTATGATGTAGAAGCAGTAAAACAAGCACGTAATTACCTGCTGCCTTACCCTCCTTCATCTCCGTCTATTGCTTTGCTGAAAGATGGCCAGGTAGTGCATATGATAGAACGGCATATGATAGAAGGCCGCCCGGCACAAATGATAGCTGCCAACCTGCTGCAGGCTTTTGAAACGCATTGCCAATAAGCAATACAGTACATATTAATTGAAGGTGCACACTATGTGCGCCTTTTTTAAATTATTATCTTCGCACCTGTTATCCAATCAAGCATACATTGTCACAAGGCAAGATCATTATTATTACCGCACCTTCGGGTTCGGGAAAAACAACTTTAGTAAGACGGCTGATAGCTGCAAGCCCGCACGTAGGGTTCTCCATATCTGCCTGTACCCGTGACCCGCGTCCGGGCGAAGTGCATGGTAGAGATTATTACTTCTATACAGAAGAAGAGTTTAAACAAAAAATAGCAGAGGGTGCTTTTGTAGAGTGGGAAATGGTCTATACCGGGAAATACTACGGTACGCTGAAATCGGAAGTGGCGCGCATATGGCAAGAGGGGAAAGCCCCGCTTGTAGATATAGATGTAAAAGGTGCATTGGCTATAAAAGCAGCATATCCCGATACATCTCTGAGCCTTTTTATACAGGCCCCATCTTTGGAAATATTAAGGGAACGCCTGCAAAACAGGGGCACAGAAAACCCGCAGATGCTGGAAGAACGACTGAATAAAGCCGTGTATGAGCTCACTTTTTCAGATAAGTTTGACCGTGTATTGGTGAACGATGACCTGGAACTGGCTACTTTAGAACTGGTTAAGACTGTGGAACAGTTTTTAAAGAGTTAACCGGATTCAACGTTTATCGTTTTTATTATCTTTGGTCTATATGGACGTCACCCATTTATTGCTTTACATCTTAGGCTGTATACTACTAATAGGTTTCTTTGCAGGAACTGAAATAGCTTTTATATCGGCCAATAAGCTGAATATTGAGCTAAAAAAGAAACAAGGCAATTTTTCAGGCCGCATCTTGTCCCGCTTTACAGAAAACCCTTCTGAATTCATAGGTACCAGTCTGGTAGGCGTAAATATACTGCTGGTTATCTATGGTGTACTAATGACAAAACTGACAGATCCGATGCTCTCGGCACTGCCTTCACCACTCAATTCTGAATACGTACACCTGATATTAGATACTTTTATTGCTACGGCTATCATACTGGTTTTTGCCGAGTTTTTGCCTAAAGCTATCTTCAGGGCAAAAGCAGAACAGGCGCTTACTATTTTTGGCCTACCCATGCAATTGATGTATTACATCCTCTATCCTTTTGCCAAGATATTCGTTGCTATTTCCGAATTCATATTAAAGTATTTGTTCAACGTACGCATTAAGGACAATCAACAGGTGTTTAACCGTGTAGACCTTGAGGTATTTGTAAAACAAAGCCTGCACGGCCACGAAACAGATAGTACAGAGGTAAATACTGAGCTTTTCGAGAATGCACTCTACCTGGTGAATGTAAAGATCCGCAAGTTCATGATACCAAGGAATGAAGTGGAGGCAGTAGATATTAATACCCCTATAGCAGAGGTAAAAAAGAAATTTATTAGCACTAAGCTTTCTAAGATTATTGTTTACGAAAACAAGATAGATAATATCGTAGGCTACCTGCACCACCTGGACTTAAACCGCCGGCCTAAGCAGATAAAAGACGTGCTACATACCATTGTGGCTGTGCCGGAAACGATGAGTGCGGTAGACCTTATGAACCGTTTTACCAAAGACCGTAAAAGTATAGCCTGGGTAATAGATGAGTTTGGCGGTACGGCTGGCATTGTAACTATGGAAGATGTGCTGGAAGAAATTTTCGGAGACATCAACGATGAATATGACGAAGAAGAACACGTAGAGAAACAGATATCAGAAAACGAATATATTTTCTCTGGTAGATTGGAATTAGATTACCTGAACGAAAAATATGATTTCAGTTTTTCTACGGAAGATTCTGAAACTTTATCGGGCTATATAATAGCCAACCATGAAACGATACCGAAGCTTAAAGACCGGATTATAATAGACCGTTACGAA
>CAMLKS010000299.1 GCA_946480675.1 uncultured Bacteroidota bacterium | reverse complement strand
CAATTTTGGGTATGACAATCGCATTGAGAAGGATGTGACGGGAAGTATCGTTTTGGGTGAGGGTGAAATAACCATTGACGATAAAACGATTAAGTTGAAGCGTGAAGTTTCAGAGAATGTGTTTGCCGGTAAAGGTTGTACGATAAGGTTGTTTTACCGTGAGGAAGATAAGCTGCGTGGCATACAGGTAAAGAAGCTAAATAGGGATTATTACTACTGTATAGATTGCAATGCTAAAAGCAGTATCGTTGCACAAAAATAAATTTTAGGAACACTACGATACTTCTGTTATTTTATATATATTTACCTCTGAAACCCATTAATTCAAACAAACAACCCACCAAACACTAACGCCGTAAAATAGTTTTACCCCCAAACCTCTATATTCCTATGGTTTCGATTACTGATTTTTTCAACCAGAGAATCTTTGGAAGGCAATTCCAGGACTTGTTTGAGCAGATGGCTAAGACCATTACCCGCGAATACATCCAGGAAATTTATGATCACATTGAAGCAAACGGTACTGCACCTTCTTTCGAATACATTATGGGCAAAGTAAAAGCACTGACTACAGAGCTTACCATGCGTGCAGAGTGGATTCGTGAAGATTACAGGGAAGGCAGAGGCCATAAGTCTATCAAGCTGACTACCGGGTGCAAACGTATCATAAAAACTTCTGTAGATGAATACTTACGACAGTCTAAAACGGTAATGTCTATACGGCCGCAACAAGCCAGCTACGCATATTAATTAGCATTAAATAATAAAAGGCTGTTTGGAAAAACAGCCTTTTAATTTTTTTATTGTTCTACTGAATAAAGACTTATTATAAAACAATGAAAAAAATCGTTCTGCTGCAAAGATAGCAGTCAGTTTGACTTTTTGTCCATATTTTTATTTGTAATACATTCAGAGTTATACCTGATTACTGGCATATGTAAATGGCTGGTTAAGGGTGCCATTTTATTTTCTTACAGTTTTTTTCCTTACCATATTTGGGGCATAAATAAAAAACACACTTTATGCCTATTCAATCTTTTGTTGTAAACGAAGGTACTTCTGAATTTGAACGATACGCAGTTAAAATAGCTGTTCATGCCGGTATCCATCAAGATGAGTTTATTAAAACTTTTCCATTCTATCATAATGCGCGCAATGCTTCAGTATTAGCGGCTATGAAAGAAGAACTGCCGCCATTCAAAAAACGTTCTTATTTAGGAATAGGGTTCACGTCATATCCTTACAATAATTATATACAGTTTTATTCTACCTATAAGTCTTTCCCTTTGAAGAAAGGCGACAAAGTAATGCTGCATTTTGAAGATAAGGTGAAAATGGAGCTTGAGTTTTTCTATGCTAATAAAAGTGTTGGCTTTTTGAGCTCGAATGTATGTGCAATAAAAGATGCCGACCTGGCATTTCTATCTGAGAACAAACTGCTGAGCTGGCAAATGGTAAACCAGGAGAAAAATATAACACTGCATGGTGGCTTTATGTACCATGAGGGCAACAAACAATATGTTTCGGAAAAAACGGGACAGAATATGTTTCGGAAAATGGCCCAGCATATTCTAACTTCTAAAAACGATGTGTTCACCAGCCAGTCTAAGCTGCCCAGGTATAAGGCAGGTGCTTAATAATCTGTAACACAGCATCTTAATATATAGCCATTAATCTACAATGATTGCGGCATGATTCTTACTTGTATATGTAACTGATAACCTTACTTATGGATAAACGATTGGTGAAGGTCGGTATAGTAAATGAAAGTCATACGCAGGTTGAAAGGCTGGCAGCAAAGATTCTGTCGTTACCGGGCGGTAGTAGCACATTCATCAAGACCTTTGCGTTACCTACGCATCCACAAAATATAAAATTCGCTAATAAGCTAAAGAATGCCTTAAGTTTTAGTAATGGAGGGCATTTGGGTATCAGTGTAAGTGTTTATGCCGGCTTTAATAGTATAGATTTTTATTCCGCTATGAAGGAATTCCCACTGCAAAAGGGTGATGAAATTATACTGGAATTTGAGGATGATGAAAGATTACAATTTGTATTCACTGCCATAAATAAAACGGCAGGATATATGAAGCGGAACAATTGCCTGGTGCCGGATGCGGTTTTACAGCACCTGGCAACCAAACGGTTGAAACATTGGATTGTAAAAAATACTAAAACCAATATAGAGATAGTTGGTGGTTTCGATACGAATGACCACAACAAACAATACGGATCTAAAAAGGCCGGGCAGCAATTATTAATGAGTGCCGTGTCTGAAGTGTTGCTTTTAAAGCAACATCTTAAGTCTTTGTAATTTAGTAAATTATCTTATAGTATATCTAACGCCAGCAAATCCTCTTATACCTTGTAGGGAAGCATAATTATAAGCAGGATCGAAGGTATACCCATAAGGGTTATTTACAGGATCATTCACATGTTTGTCAAATGGGTCATATGGCCTCATGATAGGGTTGGCTGGTACAAAATTGAGCAGGTTCTTCACGCCCCCATATATTTCAATCCCTTTATTAAACTTTTTGGTCAATTGTATATTAGCTATACAATACCAAGGTGAATACTCAGGTCGATAATCATTAGGTAGCACGGGCAACCGCATAGGTCCGTTTATTTTGCCGGTAAAATCAACGGTCAATTGCATAGGAAGGGTATAACTCACTACAAAATTGCCACTCCATTTAGGCGCATGCAGCTGCACCGACTTTTTAAGCTGCCCTGTTGTGTTTTCTTCCATTTGGTACACATCCATATAGGTAACACCCAATATCATCTTTAGGGGAAAAGCAAAGGCGACATCTGTATTCACGGAGATACCTCTTGAGATAGCGTAACCTTTCAGGTTATCGTATATTATTTTATTTGGGTCTGTATCCAGGTCGGCATTTATCTTATTGGTAAAGTAAGAATAAAAGCCGGTTGCATCCAGACCCAGCAGGCTGGTGCCTATATTTGTTTTGAAAGTATAGTTTAGGTTTCCGTTATAAGACCTTTCAGGATCAAGCTTTTCAGTAATAATTACTTCGCGCGCACCCGTCAATGCGGCATGGTCTTCCGTGAATAGGTTTACTACCCGGTAACCGGTACCAAGGCTCGCCCTAATGGTATTTACCGCGTCGGGGCTCCATTTATAGGCGAGGCGAGGGGAGTGAACGCTACCGTGATTCTTATCATAATCATACCTGTAGCCGCCCAATAGTTTGTGTTTGGGGCTAATAGTCCACTCTTCCTGTATAAACACGCCGGGCAATGGAGTAACAGCCGGTTGGTTCCCATCGCCATCCGCGGTTTTAGTAGCAGGGGTATTATCGTCGTACCAAGTATAGCGAAATGAGGCGCCGGTTAAGATACTATGTTTGATATTCAATTGTTTATCATAGTATACTTGACCAAAGAATACTTGCTGATTAGCTTTATAAGGAACAGTGCCGTAATACGAATCCTGCCAGTGGCTGTTGTAGGATACCTGCGTCATAATCCTTTCTTTAAATGGAAGCTGGTATTGTCCTATTACTTCCCACCTCCTGGTGGCTATCGTTTCGCCATATATGCTGTCACTTCCTTTGTATGCCGGGCTCCAGTTTAGCTGGCCACCCCACCGGTCTTCCCATACATACCTGCCGGCAATGCTGGCCAGCCGGTTATGCTTCCTCACAAGGCTCCATTTGTTAAAGACAGATATCCGGTTCTGCAGGGTTACATCAGTGAAATAATCTTTATTCTTATCGATTGGATTACTGTAATTAAAATAATTGAATCCTAATAGGTTATAGGAATTACCTAATCTGAATTTCACAGATGCATCGGCACT
>CAMLKS010000298.1 GCA_946480675.1 uncultured Bacteroidota bacterium | reverse complement strand
AAACTATTGATGCCGATGCTTACCGCCGGTGTAGTGGCCGACAGGCCAGATGCCGCACAGGTTACGATACACCGGAATTCCGTAGGTGCCGTAATGGCGGTAGTCAGTGTAGGCGCAGTAGCACCGGTAACATTGGTAAATGTACCACCCGATGCAGGACGCGATTGCCATTGATAGGTAATCAGGTAAGCAATACTTTGCCCTGTTACAGACATGGTAAAATTACTACCCGTACACACGGTTGCAGGCGCTGTAATGGTACCTGCCGTGGGTGTACCCGTGCAGGGTGGTGGCGGATCGAATTGGTAGCCATTGCCATTACCCGGCCATGCCGGCGATGTGGCGGTAGATGTAAAAGAACCGTTAATAGCATTGATAAAATGGTTAGCCCCGCCTACCGCATCTTCTATACCTATCGACCGGTTGACCGATGGGGTTGCCGTGGCTACACCATACAGCAGTTCTATACGGCCGGGGTTGGATGATGCCGGGCCATACAGTTTTATCATAAAATTGATTGTATTCGTAGCACTGGCCGTGAAGCCGTTACCGGTAGCACTGCGCCATTCAAAAGCATACACACCTGTGCCTGCGGCACCATGCACCATACGGCCTATACCCGCCCCTGTCCAGTTGCCGCTGCCATCTGCAAACCATGCGGCAATGGTGGCATTAGGGGCTGTAGTGGTAAATAAGTTGCCCGCTGCACGCCCCTGGGCTGCCGTGGTAGCCATACGGTTGCCCATGCCTATCCAGCCATTGGTACAGAAGGTAACCTGTGTATACGGTACGCCATCATACGTAAAGGTAAAGGGGAGCGTTACCAGCACGGCGCCATCATCTGCATTATTGCTCATGCCCATACTAAGCTGTGCATTAGCGTTGATGACCGTGCCACCCGATATCTGGGTGTACGTTTGCCCGGAAAGCACCGTTCGGTTGTACAATGTGATCTGTGCGTGCGAGATCTGTTGTAGGGCTAGTAGGGTTGTGATAAGACTTAATACCCTTGCCCATCGTTGCATCAAATTCCTTTTCATGATAAATCCTTTTTATGGTGATGAAATAAGCACCGGTGAGTAAACAAAGGAGAGGTTCTGGTAACGATAGCAATACAAAGGTACGATACCTGCGCTATCACATTATCAATAATGCAGTTATGTTTAATCAACTTTTAATTAAAAGCTAAAAAGAGATTAAAAAGTATATAGTGAATTATATCAGAAAGATTTGCTAAAAATCATAGGAGGTTGAATATCAGCACCTATAAAAATGTTCTATATCAATTTTATATTCTAGTTTTGTATTCTAATCCGCACCAATTATGACCATCACACAATTAGAATATGTAGTTGCGGTAGCCACTTACAAAAGCTTCGTAGCTGCGGCAGAAAAATGCTTTGTTACCCAACCCACGCTTAGCATGCAAATACAAAAACTGGAAGAAGAGCTTGGCATCAAGCTGTTCGACCGAAATAAGCATCCGATAGCTATTACGGCTATGGGCGAGGCTATTGTAGAGCAGGCAAAAGTGGTATTGGCAGAATGTGATAAGATACAGGAGCTGATACAAAATCAGCAGAACAATGTAGCCGGCACATTCAAATTTGCAGTGATACCTACCATTGCACCCTATATATTACCCGGCCTGCTGGAGTCTTATGCCAAACATTTTCCGGATGTAACGCTGCAGGTAAAAGAAATGGAAACCAAACAGATCGTTACTGCACTGCGTAATAACGAACTGGATGCTGCATTAGTAAGCACACCGCTGGAAGAAACAGGCATCAAGGAATATCCCCTGTTTTATGAGCCCTTTGTAGCTTATTTTTCAGAGGAAGAAAAAGCACTGAAAAAGCGCACGGTTTCTCCTGCCGATATAGCACTGGAACGTATATGGCTGCTGAATGAAGGCCACTGTATGCGCAACCAGGTGCTGGACCTTTGCAGCGACCAGATACAGCGCCTGCAGGCAAGCCGCCCCTACCGCTACGAGTCGAGCAATGTAGAAACACTGCGTAAAATGGTAGATAAGAATAAAGGCCTTACCGTTTTACCCGAGCTGGCAACCTTCGAGTTTTCTGAAGACCAGTCCGACCGTATCCGTTATTTTGATGACCCCGAACCGGTACGTGAGATAGGCATCATCACCAACGACCACTTTGTAAAACTATCAGTACTGCAAACACTGATGGACGAGATAGTAAGCATGGTGCCTGAAAAAATGCGCGTGCAGAAAAAGAACCCTAAGGTGCTGCGCATACAGTCGGCTAAACTGTAGCGATAACGATCCTGTTAACGCCGTGATTAATGACCCTGTTGCCGGGGAATACCGCGTTGATAGCTGCTATAGCTGCACGCCATTCTTTATCATTATTCACCATATAGTTGATAACAATATAGCCGCCGGGGTTCACGCTCCGGCGGCATTGTGTTAGGAATGCTTCGGTTGTTACAAAAGCCGGTACTACCCTGCTTTTGAAGATATCGGCTATCACCAGGTCATACTTCATATCATTATGTGCCATATGGCTTTGCGCATCGGCACACACCGGCCACACCCGTTTCACTTCATCGCCCGGCAGGTGCTCTATGCACCATTCCAGTATCAGGTCATCGTGCTCTACTAATGTATACGAGGGATGATAACCTTTTGCCGCCAGTATATGCACCGCACTACCCAGGCCCGTACCCAACACCAGCACATTTTTTACATCCTTCAGTTTTTGCTTCAGGGCTTCAAATGCTACCAGCATCGGCCGGTAACGGCGGCCATCAGAATACAGGGCATCCTGCGTGGCCAACTGGTATTGCCCGCGGTACAGGAAGAGTTCCAGCAACGGGTTTTCAGTACTACTTGTACTTTCCAGCCTTAGTGGATACAAGTAGCTCATTAAACGTTTATAAAAGGGGATCTGTGGCAAGCTTATCTGGATTTATAATATTGCATAGCACGTGGCAACCAGCCTTTAATGTCTGATACCCGACGGCTATCCGCAGGGTGTGTGCTTAATAGTTCCATAGGTTTCTGTCCGCTTTGCGCAGCCATACGCCCCCAGAAGTTTACAGCTTCATTGGGATCATACCCTGCAAGTGCCATAAAATAAAGCCCCATTTCATCGGCCTCTGTTTCCTGCGAACGGGAATAGGCCAGCAGACCGCCTTGTGCACCTATGCCGTATATGGAGTTGAAAAGATTTTGTGTTTGTGCCGGCTTGCTGGATAATGCTGCAGATAATGCCTCACCACCAAATTGTGCTACCAGCCCTTGGCTCATGCGCTCGTTGCCATGCCTTGCTATGGCGTGTGCTATTTCGTGCCCCATTACCACTGCCAGGCCTGTTTCGGTTTGCGTTACAGGCAATATGCCGGTATACACTACCACTTTACCGCCGGGCATACACCAAGCATTCACCTGGTTATTATTTACAAGGTTAAATTCCCATTGATAACCACTTACTAGGCTTTGCTGACCTTTCATTTTCAGGTATTCGTTTACGGCAGCAGCCATACGGTTGCCTATACGCTTTACCATATCAGCATTGGCGTTCGTTCCGGTTACAGCAGGGTTACTTGCAAGGAAAGAGGTATACTGTGTTGTGCCCAACTGCCTCATTTCACTCTCGTTTACGAGGTTCAGAGATTTTCGCCCGGTTACCGGGTTGGTAAAACAGGCAGTAGTTAGTACAGATAATGATGCGGCAAATAATGCGATAGATACAAATCGTTTCATACCCCTAGGTGTTTTTGTTCAATGATAGGGACAAGTTTTGTACAATTAAATAAGTTGGATATTAATTAAGCTTCGCGGCGGCGGAAACGGCGCTTTC
>CAMLKS010000297.1 GCA_946480675.1 uncultured Bacteroidota bacterium | reverse complement strand
CGAAGAGCGCTTGCTACGGTTGTTCATAAATAATAAAATAAACATAGCCACCCCGGTAAATATTGATAATGACAAAGCAGATGCCTGCATTACCGGTTGTGAATGTATTGTGGCACGCACCGGCTCTGTATTGCTCAGCAGCCGCCAGCATATGGGCCGCACGGCATCGGTCTTTTACCCCGTCCACATCATAGTGGCCTATGCCGGCCAGGTGGTAGACGATATACAACAGGCACTCACATTAATGAAAGACAAATATGGCAATCAATTGCCCTCTATGATAAACCTGAATACCGGCCCCAGCCGTACGGCCGATATTGAAAAGACGCTGGTAGTAGGCGTGCATGGTCCCGGCGAGGTGTTTTGCATCCTGGTAAATGCATAAAAAAAGAACAGGATTTAGGAAGAGGGTGTAGTTGCTTTCCAAAATCCTGTTCTTACAGTAATGTGTTTATAGAGCGTAATCGGGTAAAATCAATTAAGGGCACATAAGGGCTGGCGTTTTGCGCGCTAATTGATAGATGGTAAATAAGTAAAATGATAAAGGTTGATAGTAAGTAGTTCTTTAACCAGTTTCAAAGTAATTACATCTTAATGAAATAAAGGATACCTATTAAACCAAAAGGCACTTTCGTCCACCGAAAGTGCCTTTTCATCCGACGAACGGAATTTTACTTTTTCAAACCCGCCGTCCTGCTTATCCGGCTGAATTCTACCATGAATTCGTTCTTAATAGTCTTAGAAACAGGGATTTGCATATTATCATCCATCACAAGCGTACCCGATGTTTCGTATCTTTTTATATGATACAGGTTAACTATATAAGACCTGTGCACCTGGAAAAAGGTTTCCGGATCGATGATTTTCTTAAATTCACCGACATTATAAGAACTTATAATACTATAACTATTGGTAACCACCTTAGTATACTTATTAACACTCTCAAAATAGAGTATCTCATCAGCATTCAGGTAATCGATACCCTTCGTATTAGGAATACCTATTTTAAGGATATCTTTATTTTGACCGTTTCCATTTACCTCCGGTGTTTTAGGCGCCTTATTACTAATATTCTCTATGGCTTTGTTGATAGCAAAGCTCAGCTCATAGTCATCTATAGGCTTTAAAACATAGCCCGCTGCCGAAAATTTGATGGCCTGCAGTGCAAACTCGCTATGAGCCGTAATAAATATCACCTGGAAGTTGATGGCCGGAAAAAGCTTCAGAAAATCGATACCCGTCTTTTCCGGCATGGATACATCTAAGAAAAGGATGTTGAAACCACCGGCACGCACACATTCCAGCCCGCTGCCCCAATCCGTAAAAGTACCTGCCACATGTATATTAGGAAAAAGCACTTTCAACCTCGATACTAATAGTTCTATTGCTTTGGGTTCATCATCTATGATAACACATTTGTAATCAGGCATCGTACTTAATGTTTTTAATGGTTAATCGTGCTATAGTACCTGTATAAGGTTTTGCTTTGTCAATATACTCAAGAAATATATTCATATGTTCATATTCTTGAAAAATATCTATCAACCGCTCGGTTAGCCTTGTTCCGTAAGATTCCCGCTGCGCGTCATTAGCACGCTTTATCTCGGCTGCTCGTTTCCGACCAACACCATTATCTTCTATTTCGCATATCAATTCCTCGCTGGAATTTCCTTGAAGAAAGCGGATTGTCAAAATACCTTTATCTCCTTTTTTATGAAATAACCCATGGTTAATAGCGTTTTCAACAATGGGTTGCAATAGTAATGATGGGATCTTAATGTTATCTGCTGCTATTTTATTCTCTACCACTATAGCATAATCAAACTTATTTTCGAAGCGTGTTTGCTGTAACTCAATATAGTTTTTAAGCATACTTATCTCATCTGTAAGTGTAACATATCGTTCGTGCGATGATTTAAGATAAGAACGTAATAATTTAGAGAACTTACTTACATGTTTGTATGCCTCATCAATATCCTTACGGTTAATAAAAAATAATGCTGAGCTTAATGAATTGAAAATAAAGTGTGGATTGATCTGCGAATGAACGGCCCGTAGTTCCAGGTCCAGCAAACGGGTTTTCTTTTCATTCGCACGGTTTACGTAATAACGGGTTAGTACAATCACTAGTAATATAAAACCTATAAATGCCAATATACCGCATATCCAAAATATGCGTTTCCACATATTTGTTTGCCACCATAATGGTTGTTTGTAAATGTAAAATGTGTACACATTGCTTTGCCAGCTATCATCTGCTACATAGCAGTCTATACGATAATAACCCTGCGGCTTAAAATCCGGCAGGATAATTTCTCCGGTTGCAGATTGTTGCCAACCTCTAAAACCGGCTATACGATAATTAAAATAACGATTACCATCGCCATAGAAATTAATGCAGTCGAAGCTTAATGATTTATCTGATGGGGCAATACTAAGCGTATCGTTTGGTTTAATGCTATGCAGATAAGGGTTTGTTATCACAATGCCCATATATGCATGGTTATCGGGATGGAAACTATATGACCAATTTACCATTTCAGATACGGTATAGGTATATATTCCGTTATCCGTCTGCAACACCATTGTGCCTGAAGCATCGATTACAAATTCATACAACCTTTCGTACAACCTGTTATCTACATTGGGCAAAGCATGAAATGTTCCCAGCCCTTTATCAGTAATCTCAGCATATGCCAAACCAAATTTTCCTGCAATTACTAAATGATTCCCATAAACCTCTACCTTAATGTTACTTGTGTTAAAATTTAATGGCATTGTTGTGAATACATGCTTCCTTAAATTGAACACAGCCAGTTTTCCATCGGTGCATATGTATATATTATGAAAGCTATCAACTGCAATGTCATGTATAGTCCTAACACCTGCTTTCTTGAGGACGCCCATGTTGAAATTAAGGGGTTTATTCTTTTGCACATCAATAAGTGCTATATGCCTGTTGTTGTAAAAAAAACATATATTGGAATATGGCGAAAACACACTGTTCCTGAAACGTCCATGCACTAAATATCTAAGCCGTATTGTATCCTTGCCTATAGATAATGACCTGATATAATCATCGCCTGCAAGGTATAAAACAGAATCGCTGATGGGAAACATCCGATAGTTATGACCAATCAGTTCATTTCTAAAACTATCCAATGCCATGCTGTCTTTATCAATTACGTTTTTTAATGAAAAGAGGCGAGGCATTCTTTCACATAAGATCTTATTATCGTTTGGCAGTTCAACTATTCTACCTGTTGAATCTATTTTCGCAATCTTATCTAACGTCGACAGATAAACATTACTTTTTTCATAAGTGATGGCCGTAACATTACCCTGAATAATTGGCTGGACTTTTTTAATAATGCCGTGCCTGATAACGAGTGGTATATTACCGCTTTTATCCCACCAGTAAGTTTCAGTATCTGAAAGATTACCGATATACCTATAATTTCGGGCTTCGCCAGCCGATTGGATATGCTTGAGTTGTAGATATTTACCCGGCAAGAAATACATCCCAGATGCAGGTGTTGAAAGCCACATATTGCCCACCCTATCCTTCATGTAAAAGCTGACCTGCTTATCAGTGCCAATGATACTATGCGGTATCCTGTTTAATAGCTGCAATCTATTGTTTAAAATATAGGTTGCCTTATTTGTATATACAGATATTATATTTACCTGTTGTGGTATATCATAATTATATATGAACTCTGTTGAAGCCGCACCCAGGTTTTGTAATGGAAGGTTATCGATCTTTAGCGTTTTAGTATTCAGTAATGGTATTTGATTATACCCTTTCCGAAAACCCACTAGTATGCTGTCATTAAG